>NZ_AXCB01000019.1:0-96493 GCF_000475375.1 Marinobacter sp. EVN1 | reverse complement strand
CCGGGCTTCGGTTTCCACCTATCGAGCTGTTCAGAATACAACCAGAACGACCAAAAATCACCCGGATTTTCACCCCTCACCATGGATTCAGGGATCAGGCTTTCAGAATTCGACCTTTATAGAGCTTGCTGCAGTGCGAGCTTTCTCCCGGGCATCCTCTATGGAGCTACCCAACGCCAGCGCTACCCCCATTCGCCTCCTGCCTTGTAATTCCGGTTTTCCGAACAGGCGTAGCTGGGTTCCCGGTTGTGCCAGGGCTTCTTCCAGGCCGGTATAGGAAACTTCTGTGGAGCTTCCCTCCGGCAGAATGACCGCCGACGCACTGGGACCATTCTGTCGAACAACAGGAACGGGAATACCCAGTATGGCCCTGGCGTGGATAGCAAACTCGGACAGGTCCTGGGATACAAGCGTGACCAGTCCCGTGTCATGAGGGCGAGGTGAGACCTCCGAGAACCAGACGTTCTCACCCTTCACAAACAGCTCAACACCATAGATGCCGTAACCGCCGAGATCTTCCACCACAGCACGGGCGATCTCTTTTGAACGCTGTAATGCCAGGTCATTCATCGGCTGCGGCTGCCAGGATTCGCGATAGTCACCATCTTCCTGCCTGTGACCAATGGGCTCGCAGAAGGTTACCCCCTCTTTATGCCTCACCGTCAGCAAAGTAATCTCATAGTCAAAATCGACAAAGCCTTCGACGATTACCCTGCCCTTTCCTGCTCGGCCTCCGGTTTGTGCGTACTCCCAGGCTCTTTCAATATCGGCTTCGGTCTTTACTGTACTTTGCCCCTTGCCAGACGAACTCATCACTGGTTTTACCACCAAGGGAAGCCCGACTTCCGCAACCGCCTGCAAATATTCTTCCCGCGTACCCGCAAACCGATACGGTGACGTTGGCAACCCGAGCTCTTCCGCAGCCAACCGACGAATACCCTCACGATTCATCGTCAGGTTCACCGCCCGCGCACTGGGTATCACCCGATAACCTTCCTGCTCGAGCTTGACCAACTCCGGGGTGGCAATAGCTTCTATCTCCGGAACAATCAGGTTCGGGCGCTCTTTCTCGATGACGCTCCGCAAAGCCACAGGGTCAAGCATGTCGACAACATGGGAACGATGGGCCACCTGCATTGCCGGTGCATCGGCATATCGATCAATGGCGATCACCTCAACGCCGAAGCGCTGGAGCTCAATCACAACTTCCTTGCCCAATTCCCCGGAACCACAAAAAAGTACCCGGAACGAGTTGCTTTTAAGAGGTGTACCCAATCTGACGCTGGTCTTGGTGTTATCGGTCATCTTATAGAGCTACCTTTTGTTCACGTATTGCCACCAGTTTCAAAACTTCTCGGCGTTCATCGTCTGTCATGCGAGTCCAGTGAAGAATCTCGTCACTGGTACGATGGCACCCTATGCAAACATCGTTCTCGTCTAAGGCGCACACGCTTACGCAGGGTGAGCGCACCCGATCAGCCCTGTTCATTTCTGCTCCGGATCACACGCTTTAAGTTTCTCCAGGTAACGCGTGGCATTCTGAACATAATGCGCCGCGCTCATTTCCAACATTTTCTTCTGATTGTCGTTCAGTTCACGCTTGATCTTGCCAGGAGAGCCCACAACCATCGAACCATCCGGTACTTCCATACCTTCAGGAATCAGCGTATTGGCGCCAATCAGGCAATGTTTGCCGATCTTTGCCCCATTAAGCACCACCGCATTTATGCCAATCAGTGAATAATCGCCGATATCACATCCGTGCAGCATCACCTTATGACCGACAGTAACACCCCGGCCGATGGTCAAAGGCAGCCCCGGATCGGTGTGCAACACCGATCCATCCTGAACGTTGGATTCAGGACCAACCGTGATGCACTCGTTGTCGCCCCGAATAACCACGTTAAACCAGACGCTACTTTTCTCCAGCAACCGGACATTGCCAATGATAACGGCGTTTTCAGCAACAAACTGACCATCGCCAACTACCTGGGGGCGCTTGTCTTCGAGCTCGTAATACATATCAGCCTCCTTGAGGGGGTTCGAGCAGATCGATTCCGGCATCGTACACGGCGTTCATAAAGTCGACCAGAACAACCGCGGACAGCCCCCAGATCTGGTAACGCTCCCAGCGATAACAGGGCACATAAAAGGTGTGGTTCAGAAAACTGAGGGCATCGGTGCGCTCCCTCCTGTCTTCCAGAAAGAAGGAAAGCGGTACCCGGAACACGCTTTCTATTTCATAGGGATTGGGCACCACCGGATGATCGCCTGGAACAACCCCTACGTAGGGTGTTACAAGAATGCCGTAGCGTGACATGACCTGGCTTAATGGTGCGATGACGTCCACCTGGTCGGGAGGCAACCCGATTTCTTCATGAGTCTCTCTCAACGCAGTGACCGCAAGCGACGAATCTTCGGGATCCCGCTTGCCGCCCGGATAAGACACCTGGCCACGATGGGTTTTCAGGTTGGCAGACCTCAGGGTGAAAATCATTTCCGGATTATTTTCATCATCCGTTACCGGCACCAGAATACCGGCTTCCGGATAATCCAGTGCCAGCTGTCGAGGGGCATAATTGGATAATTTTTTAGTTAATAGGTCTCGCACTCGCTACTCCAGTGGCATCCCGATTTTGCATGAGACACAGACAGCCGGGATCGTTAAACTGATCATCAACAGACACTCAGTATACGGGGAAACTAATGAAGTATTGCAGCACATGCGGCCATCCGGTCGAACAACGCATTCCGGAGGGTGACAACAGGCACCGCTACGTATGTGTCAGCTGCGAGACCATACATTACCAGAACCCGAGGATTGTGGCGGGTACAGTTCCGGTCTGGGAAGGCCAGATACTTTTATGCCGGCGCGCGATCGAGCCCCGTTACGGCTATTGGACCCTTCCCGCCGGTTTCATGGAAAATGCCGAGACAACCATTGAGGCTGCAGCGAGGGAAACGCTGGAAGAGGCCCTTGCCGACGTCACCATCGAAGGCCTTTACTCCATCATCGATGTGCCGCATATCAACCAGGTTCACATGTTCTATCGCGCCAGCCTTAAAGACGGGCAATTCGGCGCCGGAGAAGAATCCCTGGAGTCCCGCCTTTTCTCCCCCGGCGAGATCCCATGGGACGAGATATCGTTTCCAACCGTACGCAAAACCCTTGAGCTTTTTCTTATCGATATGGAGACAGAGCGGTTTGGCGTTCACGTCAGTGATATCCGCCACCCAATGGGAAAAAAAGCCTGACCGGCCGTCAAAGATCAACCAGCCGAAAGATCTCATAAGCCGGCTCTTCATAAGGATGTGCTTGCTTCAATGCGGCTAGCGCATCTCTTATGAGGCTGTCGTCGCACACTAACTCCACCTTATATTCCCGCACCGTTTCTAATTGCCCCTGCTGCCCCAGAAACGGATCGCTTCCCGCCAGCGGCCGGAACTGCCCCTGGCCTTCACATTGCCAGGCACAACTGTCGTACTCTCCAATTTTTCCGGCACCAACATCGAACAGTGCCTGCTTGGTTTGTTCCAGATGACTCTCAGGTACGAAGTAGCAAAATTTATACACGGACACCTCCCTGACTGATCAAATATCACCCAGCATTAGAGAATTCAAACTTACTCACAGATTCTGTGGATAACTCTGGGGAAAGTTTTTGGGAATCGTCCCCAAAGCCCCATGAATACTGGACTTCTCTTAAATTGCCGACATTTTCACCCATGATTTTATTTCCTTTAATATCAATAGGTTAAAGGTTTCGCACAAAAACTGAACTTAGTTCTCAATGTTTGCTCACAGAACGGCCAGGGCGGCACCGGAAATGTGCATAAAGTTGTCTAGTCAAGCCCCGAGACAGCAAATTTACAGACTATTTTAGGGCATCAGGGGTTGAATTTGGGGTTGACATCAAAGGTACCGGCTTAACCAACCTACAATAAAAAAAGCCAGCCTCGACTCTCTTGGAAACAGAGACCGGAGGCTGGCTTTTCACTTCTCTTTTCAGCTGCGATTCAGCGAATCAACCAAACCACTTTCTGGCGTTGCGGAACATGCGCAACCAGGGACCATCTTCTTGCCAGGTATCCGGGCGCCAGGAGTGCTGAACGGCCCGGAACACCCGCTCTGGATGGGGCATCATGATGGTCACGCGACCATCCCGTGTGGTAATACCGGTAATACCAGACTCTGAACCGTTGGGGTTATAGGGGTAACGGGTCGTTTCCCGGCCACGGTTGTCGACATATCGGAGAGCAACCAATTCGTTATCCGACAGCGCCTTGGCTGACGTGCCGGAAGCGAACTCAACCCTCCCCTCACCGTGGGCAACCGCGATCGGCATACGGGAGCCAGTCATGCCATCCAGGAAGGCGGATGGTGAGGAAGTAACCTCAACCATCACCAAGCGCGCTTCGAACTGTTCTGACTGGTTTCGAACAAAGCGGGGCCAGCCCTCACTGCCCGGAATCAGCTCGTGCAGATTGGATAGCATCTGGCAACCATTGCAGACACCAAGGGCAAGGGTATCCTGGCGATTAAAGAACGCAGCAAACTGATCACGCACCCGGTCGTTGAACAGGATGGACTTGGCCCAGCCTTCACCAGCACCCAGCACATCACCGTAGGAGAAACCGCCACAAGCCACCAGACTCTGGAACTTCTCCAGGCTGATGCGACCGGATAGCAGGTCACTCATGTGAACGTCCGTCGCTTCAAAGCCTGCTCGGTCGAAGGCTGCCGCCATCTCAACCTGCCCGTTTACGCCCTGCTCCCGCAACACCGCCACTTTCGGCCGTTTGCCGGTATTGATAAATGGTGCCGCGACGTCTTCATTCAGATCAAAGGTCAGATCAGCACTCAGCCCCGGATCCTCGGCATCGAGCAGGTTCTCGAATTCTTCCCGGGCACAGTCGGCATTGTCGCGAAGAGACTGAATGCGGTAGCTGGTTTCTGCCCAGAGGCGCTGCAGATCTGTGCGCGCCTCATCCAGAACCGGCTCTCCGGCAAACAACAACCGAACCCGATCCTTGTCATTCAGAGTACCAATGACACTGGTGTGATCTCCCAGCCCGGCACCGGAGAATTGCTGGAGAACGAAATCAGTGTCTTCACGGCGCACCTGGATAACCGCACCCAGTTCCTCATTGAAGAGTTCGCGGGCAAATTGGGATTCGTCTTCCGCGAGGCCATCCAGCTTGATATCGACACCGGTTCTGCCAGCAAAGCTCATTTCCGCAAGGGTGACGAACAGACCACCATCGGAACGGTCATGATAGGCCAGCAACTTGCCATCGGCATTGAGGCCCTGAATAACCGCGAAAAATGCCTTGATATCCTCGGGGTCGTCCAGATCCGGCGCCACAGCACCCACCTGACGATAAACCTGCGCCAGCGCAGATCCGCCAAGACGGTTCTGACCAGCGGCCAGGTCAACAAGAATAAGATCCGTTTCACCGGCATCCGTGCGCAGCTGAGGTGTCTGGGTGCGGGCAACGTCGATCACCGGAGCAAAACCGCTGACGATCAGCGACAGCGGCGCAGTGACGCTCTTCTGCTCGCCATTGTCTTCTTCCCAGGCGGTTTTCATGGACATGGAGTCCTTGCCCACTGGAATGGTAATACCCAGCGCCGGGCACAACTCCATACCCACAGCGCGAACGGTCTCGTAAAGGTTCTCGTCCTCGCCCGGATGACCTGCAGCAGCCATCCAGTTGGCGGAAAGCCGGATATCCGACAGCTTTGCGATCGGCGCCGCCGCGAGGTTGGTGATGGTTTCGCCCACAGCCATTCGGCCAGACGCCGGCGCATCAATCACCGCAAGCGGTGTGCGCTCACCCATCGCCATGGCTTCACCGGTGCGCACATCAAAAGATGCTGCGGTTACCGCCACATCACTGACAGGAACCTGCCAGGGGCCCACCATCTGGTCCCGGGCCACCAGCCCGGTGATAGTCCGGTCACCGATGGTAATCAGGAAACTCTTGGAACCAACCGAGGGCAGACGCAGAATCCGCCGAACGGCATCGTGAAGATCAATTTTCGTGGAATCGAAAATCGGCTTGGTAAAGGAGGAACGGCTAACACTGCGATGCATGCGTGGGGGCTTGCCGAAAAGCACTTCCATCGGCAGATCCACGGGCTTGTCGTTGAAGTAGGAATCACCCAGCTCCAGATGATGTTCCTCGGTCGCCTCACCAATCACTGCATACGGGCAGCGCTCGCGACGACACAGAGCATCGAAAAGATCCAGGTTTTCAGGCGCAACCGCCATAACGTAACGTTCCTGAGACTCGTTACACCAGATCTCCAGGGGCGACATGCCCGGTTCGTCACTGGGAATATCCCTAAGCTCAAATTTGCCGCCACGGCCACCGTCCTTGACCAGCTCCGGCATGGCATTGGACAAGCCGCCGGCCCCGACATCGTGAATGAAGCAGATCGGGTTTTTGTCGCCCATCTGCCAGCAACGGTCGATAACTTCCTGGCAACGCCGTTCCATTTCAGGGTTGTCGCGCTGTACGGAAGCGAAATCCAGATTCTCATTACTGGAACCGGAGTCCATGGAAGAGGCTGCGCCCCCGCCAAGGCCAATCAGCATGGACGGACCACCCAGCACGATAAGCTTGGCGCCGACCGGAATATTGCCCTTCTCTACGTCCTGCTCGCGAATGTTGCCCAGACCACCGGCAATCATGATCGGCTTATGATACCCACGGACCTCTTCACCGGCGGCGCCAGGCACCTTCTCTTCAAAGGTCCGGAAGTAACCGGCCAGGTTAGGACGGCCGAATTCGTTGTTAAAGGCCGCCCCACCAATGGGGCCTTCAATCATGATATCCAGGGGAGAGGCAATCCGGTCCGGCTTGCCATAGCCGATTTCCCAGGGTTGCTCGTCGCCGGGAATATTCAGGTTGGAAACGGTGAAACCGGTGAGACCGGCTTTCGGCTTGGAACCACGACCGGTCGCGCCTTCATCCCGGATTTCGCCACCAGAGCCTGTGGCCGCGCCGGAAAAGGGGGCAATCGCAGTCGGGTGGTTGTGGGTTTCCACCTTCATCAGGATATGCACCGGCTCCCGGTTATAGCCGTAGACACCCGTGTCCGGATTCGGGAAGAAGCGACCGGCTTCGCTGCCGGCGATCACCGCGGCGTTGTCCTTGTAGGCCGACAGCACGCCCTCGCTGTTCATCTCGAAGGTATTGCGAATCATCGCGAACAGGGACTTTTCCTGGCCTTCCCCATCGATATCCCAGGACGCGTTGAAAATCTTGTGGCGGCAGTGCTCAGAGTTGGCCTGAGCAAACATCATCAGCTCAACATCCGTCGGATCCCGCTCCAGGCCGACAAAGGATTTGACCAGGTAATCAATCTCATCGTCCGCCAGCGCCAGGCCCAACCGGCCATTTGCTTCCACCAGGGCATCCCGGCCACCAGACAACACCGGTACCCGTCCCAGAGAGCGAGGCTCTTCGTGGCTGAACAGAAGTTCTGCGCCGCCCATCTCGTGGAACACTTTCTGAGTCATACGATCGTGGAGAAGTGCTGCGATCTGCTCGCGCTGCTCCAGGCCAAGTTTCTTGCTGGCCTTTACATAGTAGGCAATGCCGCGCTCAATTCGGCGAATCTGCCGGAGGCCACAATTACGGGCGATATCCGTCGCCTTGCTGGACCATGGCGATAACGTGCCCGGCCTCGGAACCACCAGGAATAAAATCCCATCCGGCTGCTCAACCTGGACACTGGGACCATAGGTAAGCAGGCGATCCAGGATGGCCTGTTCCGAATCGGAAAGGTCGGCATCAAGATCCACAAAGTGCATGAACTCGGCATACACATGTTCTACACCCGGCACCATTTCCTGTATACGGGAATGCAGTTTGCGGGAACGAAAAGGCGAGAGCGCTGGCGCGCCGCGAAGTTCAAGCATGATATCAACCTGTATCGCGCGAATCGGGGGACGTCTGAAAGGCCGCAATGATACTTGAAACCGACTTCAGGTTACAGCGGAAGCTGGCCTCTTTCCGCGGTGTAAAATTGACATTCTTTTGCACAGTTATTAACCAGACCAATTGACCATTTCGCCCTCAGCAGTGATCATTGAGACTATGCATGGAAAGCAAGAAGCATCAAAAAGCAGGAGCATGGGAGCACCTCCCGGACCATCCTGACCATTGAGCGTGTAGCGGAGAGCAGGGATTTGTCACGATTTATCAGCACTTTCCGACGCAGTAGTGCGCAGTTGAGCATTGTATTGGCAGTTCTCCTTGCCACAGGCTGCTCGCAGCCCACAACGCTGCAGGAAATCCGGGAAGAAGGCGTTTTGCACGTCATCACCCGGGTTGCGCCTTCTATCTATTACCAGGATCGGGAACAGGACACCGGCTACGATTACGAGCTGGCCAGACTGTTTGCCGACGAACTCGGGGTTGAACTGCGGGTTCGGGTCGCCGACGATAATTCTGAAATCCTCTCTGTCCTGTCCAGAAACTACGCGCACATCGGTCTGGCCGGCCTGACACAACGGCCCGACTTTGGCGAGCAGTACCGCTCGGTGCCCATAGGTGTCGCCGCGCAATCGGTTATCGTCTATAACAAAGAAGTTCCTGCACCGGAATCACTGGAAGATCTCGCCTCCGAAACCATCCATATGCTGGCCGACAGCAACCATGAGCACCTTGTTGCTGATCCCGGGAACGAGGCTGGCCCCATCATCCAGAAACATCCGGGGCTGGATGCTGCCGGTCTTCTGGCCCGGGTGGAAAGCGGGGAATTCGGCTATGCGGCGGTGGCGTCCAATGAGCTGGATCTGAACCACGTCTTCTTCCCAAAGGTTTACGAAGCGTTCGCACTGAACGAGCCCACTGATCTTGTCTGGCTGTTTCCAACCGCTCAGGACGATACCCTGGTGCAGGCCGCCGAAGCCTTCATGGAAAGGATGAACAACAACGGCACCATGGCCCAGCTCGCGGAACGGTTCTACGGCCACCTGGACAGACTGAATTACGTCGGCGCCCGAACCTTCATGCACCATGTTGAGAACCGCCTGCCCCGCTATCAGTCACTGTTCCAGGATTATGCCGAGGAATCCGGCATGGACTGGCGCCTGCTGGCCGCCATCGGGTACCAGGAATCCCACTGGCGCCCCAACGCCGTCTCCCCCACCGGAGTACGCGGTCTGATGATGCTCACCCGCACCACCGCCAATTATATCGGCATTAATAACCGACTGGATGCCGAGGAAAGTATTGAGGGCGGGGCCCGCTATTTCCGGATGGTGCACGGGCGCATCCCGGAACGAATTCCGGAGCCGGATCGCACCTGGTTTGCGCTTGCGTCCTACAACGTCGGCTTTGGACATCTTGAAGATGCCCGACGCCTGGCTGAATCCGCCGGAAAAGACCCGGACCGATGGATGGATGTGAAGGAATTTCTGCCGCTGCTGGCACAGAAAGAGTGGTACACCAAAACCCGGTTCGGGTACGCACGCGGGCACGAACCGGTGGTTTACGTGCAGAATATCCGACGGTATTACGACGTTCTGGTCCGGATTACCGAACCGGACGCACCTTCAGCGCCCGGGCTTGAAGATCAACTGGCCTGGCTTGGCGACAACGAAGCTGGCTCCGATGCCCCGGCCAGCGAGTCTCAGCCGGATCTTCGCGCTGATCTGCCTCCGGAACTACGGTTGATACCGCCGACACTCTGAATCAGTCATCATCCGGTCCCGCGCTCAAGGCATGCTCGGATTGAGATGATGAAAATCCACGCCGGGCCAGAAATCGGGCCTGGCGGAGCTTTTCAGGCAGATCCCCCTGCACATCAGCCAGTCCGAACCGTTTATCACGGGCCCGGACCGCTCTCCGGCACCACTCTTCTTCTGCGACGGACGACAGACACGCCGGAGTCTGATTCACTCCACGCTGCTGCAGTTCGGCCAGTATTCGCAGCGGCCCGTAACCCGCCTCGATGCGTTGGCGGGTATAGATCTCCGCGAACCGGTCGTCATCCAACCAGCCTTCACACTCATACTCATCCAGCACCGGGTCAAAAACATCCGGTGGAATCCTGCGCAGCCGCAGCTTGAGCGCCAGTTCATACCGGCTGTGCTCCCGGCGGGCCAGCAGGCGCAGCGCTACCGAACGAGCCTGGTATTCCGGATCGTCATGTTTTTGATCTTTTGCCATACAGGCCCTTTCCGCGATGACTTGCAAAACGATAGACTTAGCGTCCCGGGGCACCCCCGCAAACACACTACCCGAAACAGACACCTGATCGGGCCGGAAGGCGGAGATACTCTGCCGCCACCGCAAACTGGTTGCAATCCCAAGGATACCGTTTATGGCTGCATTCATTCAGAAATTGTTCAAGAACCGCAAAACCCTCTCACCCGTAAGCGACAAGGCATCCGAAAAACAGCAAAGCAACCAACCAACCGAAGAAGACAACCGACAGCAGTTGCGCCAGCAGCAGGAACGCCAGCTTGACGCCAGCCCTGAACAATCGGAACTCGCGGCTCTGGCAGTAGAAGGTGTGACCTCCGCCATTCGATTGCAGGCAGCGAGCCAGATTGACCAGGAAGAGCACCTACAGGCGGTGCTGAAACAGGCAAAAGGCCGCGATAAAAGTGTTTACCAGACTGTCAAACAGTCACTTCAAACCCTGAAGGAACAACAGGCCAGCGAAGCGGCCATCCAGCATCGCATCACTGAACTGGTCAGCCAGGCACAGGAGCAGGCCAGAAGCGAAGACACCAAGCTCTACGAGGCCCGACTGAACGCTCTCCAGGACCACTGGCAAAGCGTTGAAAACAAGGCCAGCGCAGAGCAGACCCAACAATTCCTGCAAGCGGTCCACCAGATTCGTGAACGCCAGAAGCAACTGGATGAGACGCGCCAGGAAGAGCAGCGGCACCTTGATCAGAAGCAGCAACGGCAGGAAACGCTGGAACTGCTGCAGCAAACCCTGAACCAGCTTAAAGCCGCAGCGCCCTCTGGACTTCCCTCAGAATCTGCCCTCGATGCGTTGCAGAAAACCCAGGAAAACCGATGGCTGGAAGCCACGCGGGACACCCAGGTGGACAAACAGGAGCAGAAGCAATACGAACAGGCCATGCTGGCTCTGCGCAACTACCTTGGTGCGGTGCGGCGCCTGAATCTGGCACGACCACAAATCGGTGAGCTGGAAAGCAACGATATCGACAGCCCTCAGGCTGTCGCAAAAGCACTGCTTCAGGAAGTGGCCTGGCCGCAGGATTTCCCGCTACCCCAGGCCCTTGCAGAACTGCGGGCCCTGGCCGGCAAGCCGCGCGCCCAGCCCACGTCAGACGGAACCCGGGAACAGCAGCAAGCAAATGCGGCCGCTCTCAATACCACACTGCCCAAACTGGAAGCCGCCCTGGAAGCAAAACAGTTCCGTGAATCCCGCCAGCTCCTGAAAACAGCCCAGAACCAGTTTCAGGCGCTTGATGATCGCCACCGCAAGAACGTCCAGGCCAAGATGCAGTTACTTGCCGGCCAGTTCCGGGAACTGAGCGATTGGCAGGGATTCGCCACCGAGCCCAAGCAGGTCTCTCTGTGCGAACAGATGGAATATCTGGCGGAACAACCGATGGAGCCGGAGGCCAAGGCAGAGCGAATCAAAGAACTGCAGAACGAATGGCGAGAACTCGGCGGCTCGTCCGACCGAACCCTCTGGAATCGTTTCAAAGCGGCGTCCGATCAGGCCTATGAGCCCTGCAAAGCCTACTTCGAGGCAAAAGCCGATCTCAAACAGGCCAACCTGCAGAAACGGGAAGCCATCTGTGAGGAACTTGAACGCTTCCTCGCGCAGGCAGACTGGACCAGTATTGACTGGAAAGGTGCCGAACGGATTCATCAGACCGCCCGTCAGGAATGGAAAGCGGCCTGGCCGGTAGACTTCCGGGATAACCGCCAGGTACAGAAGCGGTTTGACGACCTGCTGAAGAACCTGGAGCGGCCCCTGGACGAGGAGCGACAGAAAAACGAGGCCGCCAAACAGGCGATTGTCGAGCGGGCTCAGGCGTTGATTGACCATGAACCTCTTCAGGAGGCCATGGATCAGGCCAAAGCCCTGCAATCGGAATGGAAGCGTATCGGTATCACCCGCCACCGCGAAGATCGCAAGCTCTGGCAGGCGTTCCGCCAAGCCTGCGACCAGATCTTCGAGCGACGCGATGCCCAGCGGTCTGCACAGCAACAAGCGACCGAGAAGGCTGACGCCGACGCTCGCGCAGTGGTTGCCAAATACCGCGATCTCGGCACAGAGGCTGACGATGCGCTGATCAATGAAGCCAAAACCGAACTCAGGCCGTTAGCCGATATGCCGCTTTCACGACCGGTTCGGGGCGAAGTACAAGACCTTCGTCAGCATCTGACAGAGCTGGGGCAGCGCAAAAAGCTGAAAGCCAGACTGGATAACTGGAAGACTCTGATCAAAGAGCGTGTGAGTGGCGCCCTTGCCCCGGAACAGGTTCCTTCAAACTGGCAGAATCTGGTTAACGGCGCGACCTCTCTTACAGGTAGAGACCTGGTGATCAGGGCGGAGATCGTTGCCGGCCAGGAGACTCCGGACTCAGACCAGGGACGGCGTATGGAAATCCAGGTTCAGCGTCTGGCCGAAGGTCTGGGTGGTGGCGATCAAACCACACCTGAGCAGGAACTGGAAAGGCTGATCGCACTCTGGTGCCTGCACCCGGAGATGAACGACCAGAGCGCAGAACATGCTGGTCGACTGGTTCAGGCTTTGGAAAGCCACCTGCAGCACTAAAGCATCATTCTCTCTGATGCTGCCTTACAAAATCCCTGGCTTGCCTGACCGCAGCCAGGGATTTTTCTTTCATCTCCTTTAATTCCTCATCGGCAAGGTAGAACATCATATCGATGGTGTGCCGATAGTACCTGGCCGGCAAACGATTCAGAGCCACACACATCACGTCGGTCAGATAATCCGCTGTGTCCGACTCCTCCCGGGTCGCATCGATCGCATCCAGCACCAGCCTTTCGTAGAAATTATCGATAGCATCTCTCAGAGACATGGTTACACCTGCCTGCTTTATAGGATCAATCTTTATTCAAGATAGAAGTCACAAGCGTTTGTGTCATTGTCCCTGAGCAATTTCGCCAATGGGATTGGCAGCGGCTGTCATTACCGGGGACTACACTGAACCGCTATGGTTATCACTCTTTGAAAACAAGCCCGGATAACAATCAGAGGAACAGATATGACCACCGAGGCGTACATTTTCGATGCCGTTCGCACCCCCCGCGGCCGCGGCAAGAAAGATGGTTCACTGCACAGCGTTAAGCCGATCACGCTGCTCACTACCGTGCTCAAGGCTCTGGAAGAGCGTAACCGGCTCGACACTTCTCAGGTAGATGATGTCGTCATGGGCTGCGTCACCGCCGTGGGTGACCAGGGCGCGGATATCGCCAAGACGGCGGCACTGGCCGCTGATTGGGATGAGAAAGTCGCCGGCGTAACCCTGAACCGCTTCTGCGCCTCCGGCCTGGAAGCCGTGAACCTGGCCGCCATGAAAGTGCGCTCCGGGTGGGAAGACATGGTGGTTGCCGGTGGTGTAGAGGCAATGTCGCGCGTACCCATGGGTTCCGATGGAGGCGCCTGGGCGACCGACCCGGAAACCAACCTGCATACAGGTTTCATGCCTCAAGGTATCGGCGCCGACCTGATCGCTACTCTGGAAGGCTTCACTCGTGAAGATGTCGATGGCTTTGCGGTGAAGTCCCAGCAAAAAGCCGCCCACGCCTGGGAAAAGGGTTATTTCGCCAAATCCATCGTGCCGGTTACTGATCAGAACGGCGTGGTCATACTGGACCGGGACGAGCACGTGCGCGGCAACACTACCGTGGAATCCCTGGCAGGCCTCAAGCCCTCGTTCCAGATGATGGGCGAGATGGGCTTTGACGGCGTCGCCCGGGAAAAATACCACTACGTGGAGAAGATCAACCACGTGCACCACGCCGGCAACTCCTCCGGCATTGTCGACGGTGCCACCGCCATGCTGATTGGCAGCGAAGCCAAGGGCAAGGAGCTCGGCCTCAAGCCACGCGCCCGCATCGTTGCCACTGCGGTTACCAGCACAGACCCCACCATTATGCTCACCGGCCCTGCCCCGGCTGCCCGCAAGGCACTGGAGAAAGCCGGTATGACGGTGGACCAGATCGACCTGTTTGAAGTGAACGAAGCCTTCGCGTCAGTGGTGATGCGCTTCCAGAAAGAGTTGTCCGTTCCGGACGAGAAAGTGAATGTGAACGGCGGCGCCATCGCCATGGGCCACCCACTGGGTGCCACCGGCGCCATCATCCTCGGCACCCTGCTGGATGAACTGGAACGCCGTGAACTGCGCTACGGCCTGGCCACGTTGTGCGTGGGCGGCGGCATGGGCATTGCCACCATCATCGAGCGCGTCTGAACGCCACTTTCATATAAAAGGAACCGACCATGAGTGCCATCAAATACGACCTGGGTTCAGACCAGATTCTGACCCTGACCATCGACATGCCGGGCCAGTCCGCCAACACCATGAATGGCGAGTTTCGAACTGCACTGACCGAAGCCGTCAATAAGGTCAAAAGCGACCTGGATAATGTCAAAGGCATTATCATTACCTCCGCCAAGAAAAGCTTCTTTGCCGGCGGCGACCTGAATGAGCTATACACAGTGACCCGCGAACAGGCCAAAGATTTTGAAGACATGGTCAACGGCCTGAAAGCCGACATGCGGGTGCTGGAAACCTGTGGCAAACCTGTCGTGGCGGCTATCAACGGCACCGCTCTGGGTGGTGGCCTGGAACTCGCCCTGGCCTGCCATCATCGCGTTGCCATTGATGATGACCGGACCCAACTGGGCTTACCGGAAGTCACCCTGGGCCTGCTGCCCGGCGGTGGCGGCACCCAGCGACTGCCCCGGATGATTGGCCTGGAAGCCGCCTTCCCATTCCTGATGGAGGGTAAGAAGGTAAATCCAAAAGCCGCTCTGAAGGCCGGTATCGTGGATGAGCTGGCCAGCTCACCGGAAGACATGATCGCCAAGGCCGGGGCCTTCATCGAAGCCAATCCCAGGTGCCAGCAACCCTGGGATCAGAAAGGCTTCCGCTTCCCCGGCGGAGCTCCGCATCATCCGGCCATGGCCCAGAAACTGGCCATTGCACCGGCCATGCTCAAACAGAAGACCAAAGGCTGCTATCCGGCACCGGAACGGATTCTGGCAGCAGCGGTGGAAGGCGCCCAGGTGGATTTCGACAATGGCAGCCTGATTGAAACCCGTTACTTTGCCGAGCTGGCCACCGGCCAGGTGGCCAAAAACATGACGGGCACTTTCTGGTTCCAGCTCAACGCCATCAAGGCCGGCGGCAGTCGCCCGGATGGCGTAGAAAAGGAAAGCTTCAAGAAAGTCGGCGTACTGGGTGCAGGCATGATGGGCGCTGGTATCGCCTACTCCACTGCCAGCCGCGGCATTGAGGTGGTGCTGAAGGATGTCTCGGTTGAAAACGCCGAGAAAGGCAAAAGCTATTCCGAAAATCTCCTGGCGAAGAAAGTCAGTCGCGGCCGCATGACCGAAGCCCAGAAAGACGAAGTGTTGGCCCGCATCAACGCCACCGCCTCTGCCGACGACCTGGAAGGTTGCGACCTGATCATCGAGGCAGTCTTTGAAGACAGCGATCTGAAGGCAAAGGTTACCCAGGAATCCGAGCCGAAAATGGTCGCTAACGGCATCTTTGCCTCCAACACCTCCACCATCCCCATCACCCAGTTGGCCCAGGCCTCGGCCAAGCCGGACAACTTTATCGGCCTGCACTTCTTCTCCCCGGTGGACAAGATGCAACTGGTGGAAATCATCGTCGGCGAGAAAACCTCCGATGACACCCTGGCCCGGGCGTTCGATTACGTGCAGCAGATAGGCAAGATTCCCATTGTGGTGAACGACAGCCGCGGCTTCTTTACCTCTCGGGTATTTGGCACCTTCGTGAACGAAGGTATCAGCATGCTGGCCGAGGGCATTCACCCCTCAAGCATCGAGAATGCCGGACTGCTGGCCGGCATGCCGGTAGGACCGCTGGCCATCTCTGACGAAGTCAGCATGACCCTGATGCAGCACATCCGCGCCCAAAGCAAGAAAGACACGGAAGCCGCCGGCGGTACCTGGCAGCCGCATCCGGCCGAAGCCGTCATCGATGCCATGGTGGATACCCACGGACGTAAGGGTAAAGCCGCCGGTGCCGGTTTCTACGAGTATCCGGAAAAGGGCAAAAAATACCTGTGGCCGGAACTGGAAAACCTGTTCGTGGACCAGGACAAGGCACGCCGTGTGAAGCTACAGGATCTGAAAGATCGCATCCTGTTCATGCAGGCCATCGAGACCATCCGCTGTCTTGAGGAGGGAGTGCTGAGAACCGTGGAAGACGCCAACATTGGCAGCATCTTCGGTATTGGCTACGCGCCCTGGACCGGCGGTGCCATCCAGTTCGTCAACCAGTATGGCGTTCGGGCCTTTGCGGAGCGGGCGCAGCAGCTGGCAGACCAGTACGGAGAGCGATTCACGCCGCCATCCCTGTTGCTTCAGAAAGCCGAACGCAACGAAACCTTTAGCTGACCCTGCCGGCCGGAGGGCCCAAACCCTCCGGCCACCTCTACCCTCACACTCCCGACAGTTTACTTCCGGTCACACGCCCCCATAGTTAGCCTCAGGCTGAAACGTATATGGACATATTGTCACGAAGCTATACCCCTGGCCTATGGCAACAGGTGTAGCGGTTGCCTACAATAAATTGAACAGTCACGGGTATTCACCCCCATTGTCATTGGTGGCGATTCCCAGCAGCTTCAGGTATGCATTTATGACCATTGCGGAAAACTCCATGCAGCGCCCTTCCCTGACTTCCCTCACCCGGAAAGCAGGCGCGGTCACGGCTCTGGCCCTGGGCCTCCTTGTCTCCGGCGCCTACGCAAAGATTGACGACTCCGCCAGGTATGAGCCGGTTGCGCCCACGATTGACCAGGCCCGCGCCAATATTCTGATTGCCCGGCAGCTGCAGTTCACGCATTTCCGCAATCTCGGCATCAGCGACGAACTGTCCGGCGATGTTTTCGATGCCTACCTGAATTACCTGGACAGCCAGAGAATCTACCTGACCCAGGAAGACATTGATGCCCTCTCCCGGGTCAAGAAACACCTGGGGTCAGCGCTCAAAACCGGCCAACTCCAGCCGGGCTTTGATATTTACAACCTGGTTCAACAGCGGGTTATCGAACGCCTGAAGTTCGCCCTGGGGCTCATTGACAACGGTATTGAGCAACTGGACTTCGCTGCCGATGACAGGATTCGCGTCGACCGTTCCGAGGCGCCCTGGGAGGCAAACCAGGCCGCTCTGGACGAGCTCTGGACGAAGCGTATTAAAAACGCGGTTCTGGCCCAGAGACTGAACGGCGCAGACGATGAAGCGATCGAAGAGACGCTGCGCCGCCGCTATGAAGGGCAACTCAAACGCGCGTACCAGGCCCGCAGCGAAGATGCATTCCAGGCTTACATGAATGCCTTTACCGGTATGTGGGACCCTCACACATCCTACTTTTCGCCCCGAACCTCCGAGAACTTCAATATCAACATGAGTCTCTCGCTGGAGGGCATCGGTGCGGTACTGCAATCCGATAACGAGTACACCAAGGTAGTGCGTCTGGTACCCGGTGGCCCGGCCTCCAAGCAAGGTCAGCTGCAGCCTGCCGACCGCATCGTCTCGGTTGCCCAGGGCGAGGAAAAGCCTGTAAACGTGATCGGCTGGCGCCTGGACGAGGTAGTGGATCTGATCCGCGGCCCCCGTAATTCCACCGTAACCCTGGAAGTAATACCGGCCAACGCCAGTGACGAGACCATCACGCGCACCATCGCCATCAAGCGCGACGAGGTGAAGCTGGAGGAGCAAAGCGCCAGCAAAGACGTGATTGAACTGGACCGAAACGGCGAGACCTATCGTATCGGGGTCATCAATATCCCCACCTTCTACGCCGATTTCCAGGCCATGCAGGCTGGCGATCCAAACTACAAAAGCACCACCCGCGATGTGCGTAAACTGATTGAGGAACTCAAGGCCAGCGGGGTGGATGGCGTGGTCATGGATCTTCGCAATAACGGCGGTGGCGCACTGCACGAAGCCAACGACCTGGTTGGCCTGTTTATCGACGAGGGCCCCACGGTCCAGATCCGTAACGCCAACAACGATGTTCAGGTACTGGAAGACGAGGACCCATCCGTGGTCTACGACGGCCCTCTGGTGGTGCTGGTCAACCGAATGAGCGCCTCCGCTTCTGAAATTTTCGCTGGCGCTATCCAGGATTATGGCCGCGGCCTGGTGGTTGGCTCCCAAACCTTCGGCAAGGGGACGGTTCAGGCCGTGCGGCCACTGAACCACGGCCAGCTGAAAATCACCCAGTCCAAGTTTTACCGGGTTTCCGGCGGTTCCACCCAGCACAAAGGGGTGATCCCGGACATCGAAATTCCGTCGCGCATCGATAAAACCCGAATTGGCGAGGACGCTCTGGACCACGCCCTGCCCTGGGATCAGATCGAGGCCGTTCCCCATGCCCGCTACTTCGACTTCACCGACGTAATTGATGAACTTCGGGATCGTCACGAAGAGCGGTTCGCCACCAACCCGGAGTTCAAACTGCTACAGAAGGAAATCGAGTTCCTTAACCGCCAGCGACAGATGGATTACGTCAGCCTGAACGTGGACGAGCGCAAGAATCAGCACAACCAGATCGAACAGACCCGACTGACCATTGCCAATGCCCGCCGGGAACTGAAGGGCGAGGAACCGTTTGAAGACCTGGAGGCTCTGGAAGACTGGCAGGATCAACAGGCGGCAGACCTGGACAACACTGACGAAGAACTGGATTTTGTGATTCAGGAAGGCGGACACATCATGGCCGACCTGCTGGAGCTTGACCAGCGTATGGCATCGATTCTGATGCCCACCCAGTTTGCGGCCAAGGCTGAGGCACGATAAAACATGGCTGAGCAGCCGTCCGGGGAAAGCAGCCAGAGCACCCAACAGCGCGCCCGGGTATTCCGGGACATGCTACTGGACGCCCTGCACGCCATGTATTCCATGGACGAAGCTGAAGGCCTGGAATCCTCCGCTCCGAAAGATAAAACCTCAGACGGAGTACTGGAACGCATTGCCGGATTAACCGGTTCGGCACTTCGCCTGGGTGCCCGGGCAACCGACACCTCCCTGCGGGTCGGTCGGGCCCTGATCAACTCTCAGGATCAGTTGCGGGCCATGCTGACAGCCGGCCAGTCGCTGAAAGACATACGGGAAGTTGCGGGCCTCACGCTCTCTGAAATGAGTGAAGCCCTGAACCTCAAAGACAAATCTTTGCTGGAAGCCATTGAAAATGGCACCTCCACCCTCTCCTTCGAGCTGATCCTGAGGCTGGCCGCCCTGGTGGCCCGCAACGATCCAATCCCGTTTATCATGCGCACCACCCGGAACTACAATCCCGAGGTGTGGCAGATACTCAACGATTGGGGCATTGGCCGGATTCCGCTCCAGTTCGAGCGGGAACGGGAATTCATCAACATCTTCCGCCGGCACGATGATGCCCGGAACCTGTCGGATGAAGGCTTCCGCAAAGTGCTGGAATTCACCCGCCAGAGCTTCGAGATGTCACTGCACTTTATAGAACAACAGGAAAAGGAAGTGGCAGAGCTGAAAGCTGGCATGAAGACTGCCGAGCCAGCGCCGGACAAGCCGGCAACCAGCTCCGGGGCCAAACGGAACGTCAGGTAAACAACGCCCGCATTCCGGTGATATTGGGGTTACGCACTGCGCCTTTTTCGGTCACGATGGCATCAATCAGGCTGGCCGGTGTCACGTCAAACACCGGGTTGAAGACCTGAACACCGGCCGGCGCCAGGGGAATCCCGCGAATTTCACGCACCTCGGTGCCATCCCGCTCTTCGATTGGAATATCCTTGCCGGACGCCAGCGCCATATCGACGGTGCTGGAGGGAGCCACCACCATAAACCCGATCTTGTGGTGCCGAGCCAGGACCGCCAGGTTGTAGGTACCAATCTTGTTCGCCACATCACCGTTGGCGGTTATCCGGTCGGCACCCACAACAATCCACTTAACCTTACCGGAAGCCATAATGGCCGCAGCCGCGCCATCGGCATTGAGCGTAACGGGAATATGGTCCCGGGTCAGCTCCCAGGCGGTTAACCGGCTGCCCTGAAGCCAGGGCCGAGTTTCGTCGGCATAGACCCGTTTCAACAGTTTTTCCTCGTGCAAACGGCGAATCACCCCCAACGCGGTCCCGTATCCTCCGGTGGCAAGAGCACCGGTGTTACAGTGGGTCAGCACTGCGATCGGCTTGTCAGGGTTCATCACCTCCAGCGCATAATCTGCCATGGCCAGATTGGCAGCCAGGTCATCCTCATGCAGACGAACCGCCTCTGCCGCCAGCCGTTCGGTTGCTTCGTCCAGAGAATGGCAGGCGTGGAAGACCTTTTCCATGCGCTCCAGCGCCCAGAACAGGTTCACCGCCGTAGGCCGGGATTTCGCTAATACTCGAATAGCCTGTTTGATCTCGGCCTGCCAATCGCCTCCGCCTGCGTGGCGCGCTGCCAGGGCCACCCCGTACGCAGCACTGATGCCGATGGCCGGTGCCCCACGCACCACCATATCCGTTATGCACTGGGCCACCGCCGAGGCACCATCAGCCACAATCCAGTGCTCCTCTGCCGGGAGCAGGCGTTGATCCAGCAATTCCAGCCTGTCCCCGTGCCAGCGCATTGCCACCGTCCCGATGGAACGATTGGAAGATCGACCTGCCATAAACAACTCCCGAACCAAAGAAAAACAGCGAGTATAGCCCTATCAAACCAGATTGACTGCCCTGATTTGAAGAGGCTTGATGAATGTCTGGAAAATCGCAGCACAGCGGCCACCACCGGGGTAGTTCTGCCTGACCGCGCTGGTTATACTTGCCCATTGAATTTCAAGGCGCCTCCGG
Source organism: Marinobacter sp. EVN1 (assembly GCF_000475375.1). NCBI lineage: Bacteria > Pseudomonadati > Pseudomonadota > Gammaproteobacteria > Pseudomonadales > Marinobacteraceae > Marinobacter > Marinobacter sp. EVN1. Next base: position 75,438 of record NZ_AXCB01000019.1, on the reverse strand, counting down.
TGCCCCGAACCCGCAAGGCAGGTTAATGACGGCAGAAACCATCACCGCAGCCGATACCCGAATCAACGCCCGCTGGCTGATTCCCGTCGAACCCTTCGGGGTTGTCCTTGAACACCAGGCCGTAATCCTTCAAGGCAGCCGAATTCTGGCGATCGTGCCGCAGGCTGAGGCAGACCAGAGTTATCGCACCCGGGAAACCCTCGACCTGAACCAGCATGTTGTCCTGCCCGGGCTGATCAACCTGCACGGCCACACCGCCATGTCCCTGTTCCGGGGCCTGGCTGACGACCTGCCGTTGATGACCTGGCTGAATGATCATATCTGGCCTGCAGAGGGCAAGTTTGTCAGCGAGCAGTTCGTGGCAGACGGCACGCGCCTGGCCATGGCAGAGATGCTCCGCACCGGCACCACCACGTTTTCGGATATGTACTTCTTCCCGGAAGTGACTGCCCAGGCAGCCCACGACACCGGCATGCGTGCACAGATCTGCTTTCCTCTGATGGATATGCCAACGGTATGGGGTTCAGGGCCAGAAGAATACCTGCGCAAAGGTGCGGACCTTATTGAACAATGGCAGCGGGATGACTACATCATGCCTGCCATTGGGCCCCACGCCCCTTACACCGTTTCCGACGGTCCTCTGGGTGCCGCCGTGGAATTAGCTCAGCAAACCGGTGCCGCCATTCAACTGCATTTGCACGAAACCGCCTTTGAAGTAGCGGAAGCGGTAAAAGCCAGCGGGCAGCGACCACTGGCGCGTATGGCAGACCTGGGTGTTCTCGGCGCCAATACGCAGTGTGTACACATGACCCAGATCGACGAATCCGACCTGGCTCATCTGAAAATGACCAGCGCCCATGTTGTCCATTGCCCGGAGTCCAACCTGAAACTGGCGAGCGGGTTCTGTCCGGTACAGAAACTGCTGGATCACGATATCAATGTCACCATCGGGACCGATGGGGCCGCCAGCAACAACGATCTGGATCTGTTCGGCGAACTGAAAACCGCCGCAATGGTAGCCAAGGCTGTGGCGGACGATGCGGCAGCCCTGTCGGCTCACAAAGCGCTGGAGATGGCGACCCTCAGTGGTGCCCGAGCCCTGGGGCGGGACCATGACATCGGCTCCCTGGTGGCGGGCAAACTGGCAGATCTGATCGCCGTCGACTTGAGCGACCCCTATCTGCAGCCTGTCTACGATCCCGCTTCGCACCTGGTTTACAGCAACCACGGCCGGGCAGTAAGCCACAGCTGGATTCATGGCGTACCACAATTACAGGATGGCAGACTAACCCGCATCGACGTACCAGATCTGGTTCTGCGGGTGAACGAATGGCGCAAACAGATTCTCAGCTGATTATCCGGAGTAACCCCGAACATGAACAACCAGAACGTAGACCAGAACGAGATTGCGAAATTCGAGGCGCTCGCCAGCCGCTGGTGGGACCCGACCAGTGAATTCAAACCCCTGCACGACATCAACCCGTTGCGACTGAATTACATCGACGAGCGCGTCTCGCTGGCCGGCAAACGGGCTCTGGACGTTGGCTGCGGCGGCGGTCTGCTGTCCGAAGGCATGGCACTTCGGGGCGCCCATGTTACCGGTATCGACATGGGCGAGGCGCCATTGTCGGTGGCCAAGCTCCATGGCCTGGAGTCCGGCGTGAAGGTGGACTATCGCCAGACCACCATTGAGGAACTGGCGCGGGATCCTGAACATGCCGGCCAGTATGACGTGGTTACCTGTCTGGAAATGCTCGAACATGTACCCGACCCGGCATCGGTTATTCGAGCCTGCGCCAGTATGCTGAAACCCGGCGGCCACCTGTTCGTGTCGACCATCAATCGCAACCCCAAGTCGTTCCTCTTTGCCATTGTCGGTGCCGAATACGTTCTGAACTTATTGCCCAAGGGCACCCATGAGTGGAAGAAGTTTATCCGCCCATCGGAAATGTCCGACCATCTTCGCCATGCCGGGCTGGAAGTCCGCGAGCTCACCGGCATGACCTACAACCCTATCACTAGGGTGTACAAGCTTGGACGGGATGTAGACGTCAATTACCTGATGCATGCCCGGGATACCCGTGAAGACTGAGCAGACACCGGCGGCGGTGCTCTTCGACCTGGACGGCACCCTGATTGACACCGCCCCGGATTTCATCCGCTGCCTGAACCAGCTCCGACAGCAACACGGCATGCCGGCACTGCCCGCAGAACAGATCCGGCGCTCGGTTTCCAACGGCGCCCGGGCGATGATTCGGGTGGGATTCGGGCTGGAGCCCGAACACGAGGGTTATCCTGAAAAGCACACGGCCTTTCTCGATCTCTATGAAACCGGTGTGGCCGTTGAAACCAGCCTGTTCCCGGGCATGGACGAGTTGCTGAGCAGCCTTGAGAGCCGGGGCATTCCCTGGGGGATTGTCACCAACAAGCCCGCACGCTTCGCAGTGCCCCTGATCGAAGCCCTGGGCCTGGCGCAACGCTGTGCCGCCCTGATTTGCCCGGACCATGTGGCTGAACGCAAGCCGCACCCGGAGTCACTGCTGCTGGCCTGCCGTCAGATTCAGGTGGAACCGATAAAATCTGTTTATGTCGGTGATCATGAACGGGACATTGAAGCGGGCCGGAACGCTGGAATGTACACCATCGCGGTGCGTTACGGCTACATAGAGCAACCGGAGACCGTTGACCTGTGGCAAGCCGACCGCATCGCCGATACCGTCAGCGACCTGACAAAGCTGTTACAATAGCGCCCAATTATTTTCGACCGGGCTGGCCAAGGCCCGGTCCGGCCTGATTTACGGAGACAGGTTATGCAAGATTACCAGGCACCCGCCGATCTTCTGAAAGACCGCATTGTCATGGTAACCGGTGCCGGCAGTGGTATCGGACGCGCTGCCGCCAAAGCCTATGCTGCCCATGGCGCCACCGTCATACTGGTTGGGCGTACGGTCTCGCGGCTGGAGGAAGTCTACGACGAGATTGAAGCCGCTGGCCACCCCAAACCTGCCATCGTGCCTATGAACTTTGAAGGGGCGGCGGTCAAGGATTATGAAGAGCTGGCCATGACCCTGGAAGACAATTTCGGTCGCCTGGATGGCCTCCTGCACAATGCCGGAATTCTGGGTGCTCGCAGCCCGGTTGAGCTGTACGATCCGGAAACCTGGAACAAGGTCATGCACGTGAATGCCACAGCGCCATTCCTGCTGAGCCGGGCGATGATTCCGCTGCTGCGCAAATCCGATGACGCCTCCATGATCTTTACCTCTTCCGGCGTTGGTCGGCAGGCACGGGCATACTGGGGCGCCTACGCCGTCTCCAAGTTTGCCGTTGAGGGCCTGGCCCAGTTACTCGCCGACGAACTGGACGACGAGCGCCACAATATCCGGGTAAACAGCCTGAACCCGGGCGCGACTCGCACAGGCATGCGGGTGCTGGCCTACCCGGCGGAAGATCCGAAGAAAAACCCGGACCCGGAGCAGCTGATGCCCGTTTACCTGTATCTGATGGGCCGGGACAGCAAAGGCGTTCATGGCCAGCAAATTGACGCGCAGCCGAAAAAATAATGGAACTGCTTTTTTACACCACAACCCAGTGCCATTTGTGCGAACTGGCAGAGGCGCTGCTGGTCAGCACCCCGATGCCCGAGCCCATTCCGGTGGATGTGGTGGACATTGCCCAGTCCGAAGCCCTGGTGGAGCGCTACGGCACCCGCATCCCGGTGCTGCGCCGCAACGACACCGGGGCGGAGCTGGACTGGCCGTTCACCAGGGACCAGTTACTCACGTTTCTGCAATGAGGATCCTCCGACATGCTGATGATCATCTCCCCTGCCAAGACTCTGGATTATGAGAGCCCCCTGGCAACGGAAACCCATACCCAACCGGACTTCCTGGACGATGCCTGTGAACTGATTGACCAGCTCAAGGAGCTGGAACCACATCAGGTCAGCAACCTGATGAGCATCAGCGACAAACTCGGGCAACTGAACGCCGAGCGCTTCCAGAGCTGGCACACACCGTTTACGCCGGATAATGCCCGGCAGGCCGTTCTGGCGTTCAAGGGCGACGTCTATACCGGTCTGGATGCCGAGAGTTTCAGTAGTGAGGATTTCAGTTTTGCCCAGAAACACCTGCGGATTCTCTCCGGCCTCTACGGACTGCTGAAACCGCTGGACCTGATGCAGCCCTACCGACTGGAAATGGGCACCCGGTTTGAAAATACCCGGGGCAAAGACCTGTACGCGTTCTGGGGCAGCAAGATTACCGATGCCCTGAACCAGCTCCTGGCCAGCGACGACAAGGTGCTGGTGAATCTGGCCTCCAACGAATACTTCAAGAGCGTGCAGAAAAAACACCTGGACGCCCGCCTCGTTACCCCCCAGTTCAAGGACTGGAAAAACGGCCAGTACAAGATGATCAGCTTCTACGCCAAGAAAGCCCGGGGGCTGATGTGCCGTTACGCCATCCAGAATCGAATTACCCAGGCTGATGATCTCAAAGGCTTCAACCTGGAGGGGTACTATTTCAGCGAAGACCAATCCGATAACAACAACTGGGTTTTCCTGCGGGACGAGCAGTAGTCAGGCGGTTTTCCGACCTGTGTTTAACACCTTCAGACATCTGTTGATATCGGAGTAGCAATGAACGAAGCAGTATTTTCCCAGATCGCCATGCTGGTGTTTCTGACCGGCCTTATTGCCTGGATGGGCTTCATTGTTTGGGATCTGGCCAAGAAATCCCAGGCCGGCAAATTCGGCACCATCGCCCTGTTCACCGTGCTTGGCGCCGGTGTTGTCGGCTTTATCGTGAAAACCGTGCTGGTGGAGGTTATGCAGATCTGACCGGCCTGCCGTCACTTTACGGCTACCGCCTGGTAGCCGTATCATCCCTTCCCCTTTTTTCGATTCGACAAGCTCCGACCTGACGCAAGGATTCAGACCCATGTGGTTTCGTAATGCCCGTGTTTTCCGTTTCACCAAACCTTTCGATATTTCCGCAGAAGCGCTGGAAGAGAAACTCCAGGCGGACGCATTCAAACCCTGTGGTCCTCAGGAAACCAATCGCCAGGGCTGGGTTCCGCCCCTGGGTAAGCATGGCGACCAACTGGTGCACAGCGCCAACGGTTATCACCTGATTGCCCTGAGAAAAGAAGAGAAGATCCTGCCCGGGCCGGTGGTGAAGGAAGCTGTGGAAGAGCGTGCCGAAGCCATTGAGCTGGAGCAGGGCCGAAAGGTGCGCCGGAAGGAAAAAGACGAACTGAAAGAACAGGTGATGCTGGAAATGCTGCCCCAGGCGTTTTCACGCAACCGCCGATGCTTTGCTTACCTGGCCCCTCAGGACGGCGTGCTGGTGGTTGATGCCGGCTCTGCGAAACAGGCCGAAGATCTAGCCTCCACCCTGCGCAAGAGCCTGGGATCACTGCCTGTGCGCCCGCCGGCGGTTGAGCAATCCCCCGCCTTCACCTTCACCGGCTGGCTGAACGAAAGCATTGATCACCCTGCCAACATTACCCTGGGCAGCGAATGCGAACTGAAAGACCCGTCAGAAGATGGCGGCGTGGTACGCTGTAAAGGCCTTGATCTCAGAGCCGACGAGATCCGCAACCACCTGGAAGCTGGCATGCAGGTGACCAAGCTGGCCCTGACCTGGGACGACAATGTCTCGTTCGTACTGGACGAAGAGCTGGGCATACGCCGGCTGAAATTCGGTGAAACCCTGCAAGAGCAACTGGACGACGTCGATGTCGACGACGCCCTGGCCAAGTTTGATGCAGCTTTCACCATCATGACTCTGGAGCTGTCACGGCTGATTCCCGGGCTGCTGGAAGCCCTGGGCGGAGAAGATCGCTCCGCCATCGTCGAGGAGTAAAGGAACGGGGGGCTACAGATGCCCCCCTTTGCCGAGCCGTTCCTTCTGCCAGTCTTTCTGCGGCTCGTTCAATACCAGCCGCAGATCCATCACTTCTTCCTCCGGGTTGTATTTGATTTCGAACCCCAGATGCTCGGCCAGCTGCAACATCGGCCGGTTGTCCGGCAAAACATTGCCGATCATTTCCATGGTGCCCCGGGCACGGCAATAATCAATCATCTTCTGCATAAGGGCCACGCCCAGGCCTTCGCCTTTCATCCGGTCATCTACCATGACGGCGAACTCGCAACGCAGATTGTCGGCATCGGTCCAGGTACGCACCGTACCCAGGGTCTCTTCGCCTTCACCATCTTCACGGGGCGCATTGGCGATGAACACCATTTCCCGGTCATAGTCGATTTGCACCATCTGGGCCACGTCTTCCCGGGAAAAATGCTTGCGGTACTGGAAGAATCGGTAACGGATGGATTCCGGAGACTGATGCTCGTGAAACAGCCGATGAGCAGGCTCATCCTCCGCCAGCACCGGGCGAATAATCACGCGGCGACCGGATTTGGGCAATACCAGCCACTCCTCCAGCTCTCGCGGGTAGGGCTGGATAATGGGCTTGATCGGATGTTCATCCAGGTCAATGGCGATGTTTACAGCAACGGCGCCCTGCTCATTGAATAGCAATGGCGAGATTTCCAGGCCCTTGATCTCTGGTATATCGATCACAATCTGTGACAGCGTCACCAGGGTTTCGGACACCGCCCGGATATCCTCTTCCGGCTTCAGGCTGTGTTCTTTAAGCAGTTTGTACATGTAAGTACGCCGCAGCAGCTCGCGGGCCAGCACCATGTTCAGGGGCGGCAACGCAATCTGGCGATCGGTCATGATATTGATCTGGGCACCGGCTGCCCCGCAAACCACCAGCGGCCCGAACACCTCATCACGAGTGATCCCCACACTGAACTCGATGCCGCCAACATGCTGGTAGGAACGCTGGACGGCAAAACCCAGGAACCCGCTTTTCGGGAAATGCTCCCGATATTCGTCCATCAGGAAGCGGCAGCTGTCGATGATCACCTGTTCGCTGTTGAGCTTTTTGACCGTGCCCTTATAGCGGCGCTGGGTCGGGCTCAGATCCAGGAACGGATAACACACATCTTCGTGGATAACAGTTACATCAATGGGGCGGCGCTCGACTGCGAAGACCTCCAGCACCTCTTCCACGTCATCACAGTAGACGGTTTCAATGGTATTGATGCCATAGTCGCAAATCACCCGCCGGGCTTCCCGGTTGGACAGATGCCGCCGGCCATCCCGCAAGGCCCTGGCGACCAGTTTGCGGGTGTTGGCCCGGTCGGCGAAGTGGTCTGTAAACGATTCGGGCGTCTCGGTCAGCAGCCGCTGAATGCGCTGATGCCGAACATGCTGCATGAACGCCATCACCGCTTTTTCCGGGTTAAAGAACGATGGCAGCCCAGCCCGGTAAAACTCTTCCCGGGAATCCATCACCGTGCTCTGCCCCAACCAGCAGGTAAAGATGTTCAGGCGGGTGCCCTTGGACGCCTGCACCACGGAATCGGCAATCTGCAGGCTGTCTTCGATCAGTGTGGGTGCGTACATCACCAGCACGTTAGCCACGTTCGGGTCCTTCGCCAGAATCTTGATGGCCTTGCCATAGAGCTCGGGCGTGGCATCATAGTTAAGGTCAATGGGGTTCTTGCGGGTCCAGTACGGCGGCAACAGTTCTCCCAGTTCCCTGACCGTATCTTCCGACAGCTCCGCCAGTTCACCGCCGAGATCCGCCAGCCGATCCACTGCCAATACGCCGGGGCCCACGCCGTTGGCCATGATGGCCAGGGATTCCCGACGCAGCGGGCGCATCCGGGTCAGGGTTTCCAGGGCATCAAACATCTGGCCAAGCCCGTCCACCCTCAACACACCGGCGCGCTGAAGCATGGCATCGTAGACCGGGTCGCTGCGTTTGATACCAGCGGGCAAGGCATGGGTAAACCACTCGGATTCGGGCACCCGTCCGGATTTCACCGCAATCACAGGCTTGGTTCGGGAGGCCACCCGCACCGCTGACATGAAACGCCTGGGATTGGGGATGTTTTCAATGTGCAGAAGAATCGCCCGGGTCTGGGTGTCCTGGGCCAGATAGTCGATCAGGTCGTCGTGATCGATGTCCATGCCATCACCCAGGGTCAGGAAGTAAGAGAAGCCCACCCCCCTGGCAAAAGCCCAGTCCAGCACCGAACTGGCAATGGTGCCGGACTGCCCCACGAAGGCAACGCGGCCGGGAATGGCCCCCATATGGGCATAGGTGGCGTTCAGATGCCGCGCCGGCACCATCAAACCGATGGTGTTGGGACCCAGCACGCGGATGCCGGTCTCCCGGGCGGCATCGCGTACTGAATACATCAATGGCTGGCCGGTTTTACTGTGAGTCCGGGACATGCCCCCGGTCATTACAATGGCGGTACGCACGCCACATTCACCCAGCTTGCGGATCATTTTCGGCACCGTGTCCGGCGGGGTACAGATGATCGCGAGGTCCGGACTGAAATCCAGTTTGGACACTTTGCGCACACAGGGCACCCCGTGCACGTTTTCGTAGTCGCTCTGGTTGACCACCACGAGCCGGCCCGGATAGCCGCCGCCCAGCAGGTTCCGCAACACCATACCCCCGAGGTTGTCAGCGCGTTCCGAGGCGCCAATAACGGCAATGGATTCAGGATTGAACAGGCTTTCCAGATAGCGGGTACTCAACGCGGCTCTCCCAGTGGTGTGCGCGACAGGAATGTACAAACTTCAATAAAACGGCTTGCTTATCAGTGTATACCTTATCTTAGGTGGCGATTTCATGATGTAAATCGACTAACGAGTTATTAGACCAAAGAAATACGACAGGCTTCGGTTATCCCTGATAACATGAAAGCGATAATAAGCATATTCAGGTTCAGGCATTACCCATGACCACGGCATTTTTTTCCCACGACGACTGCAAGAAACACAACATGGGCCCGGAGCACCCGGAAAGCCCTGAGCGTCTTTCAAGCATTCTCGCCTACCTCGCGGATACCAACCTGCAACAGGAACTGGACTGGGTTCGTCCGGAAGAAATCACCCGGGACCAACTGCTGACCGTGCATCCGGAAAGCTATCTGCACCAGTTGGACCTGATGCAGCCAACCCGGGGCCGGGTGTTCACCGACCCGGACACCGCGATGATGCCGGACACCCTGAGAGCGGCGAAGCTGGCCGCGGGGGGCAATGTGCAGGCTGTCGATATGGTGATGAGCAGCCAGGTAACCAACGCCTTTGTCTGCGCCCGGCCACCGGGACACCACGCCGAACGTGCCAAGTCGATGGGGTTCTGTTTCTATAACAATATCGCCCTGGCGGCGATGCGGGCGCTCACCTTCCATCACCTTGAGCGGGTGGCCATTGTCGATTTCGATGTGCATCAGGGTAACGGCACGGTAGATATTGTCAGTGGTGATGAACGCATACTGATGTGTTCCAGCTTTCAGCATCCGTTTTATCCGCATTCCCACGTGCACCGGCAGGCCGACAATATTGTCAATGCGCCGATTGCAGCCGACTGTTCAGCGGCTGAGTACCGCAAGACGGTTGAAGCCGCCTGGCTCAAGAAACTGCAGGATTTTCGTCCGCAACTGGTGTTGATCTCGGCAGGCTTTGACGGGCATCGGCTGGACCCCATGGCGGAGCTGAATCTGGAAACCGAGGATTATCGATGGTTAACGGAAATGCTGGTGAGTGTCGCCCATGACCACTCCAACGACCGCATCATCTCCACGCTGGAAGGCGGGTATCACCTGAAAGCCCTGGCAGAGGGTGTGGCCGCGCACCTGGAAGTCCTGAACGCAGTATATTGAAACTCGGGATGGCGTGTTCCGGCTATCCCGAAAACTCGCTCCCCATACCGTTAGCCTGCAGCAGTTCCGGGCGCTCACCCTGGCGTTGCAAACGAATGGTGGTGCGGCGGTTATCAGCCGGCCGGCGGGAAACCGGATACTGATCACCGTGGGCCCGGACCGTCAGCATAGTCTCATCGATTCCCCTGGATTTGAGATACTCGGCCACCACGTTGGCTCTTTCCTCCGACAGCGCGCGGTTATCAATCCGGCTACCAATACTGTCGGAATGGCCGTCCACGAAGATTCTTTCTACCGTGCTGTCGGCCATCACGTAGGTCACAATATTGTCGAGCAAGTTCATGTCTGCCTGTGACAGGCTGGTACTCCCGCTGGCAAACGGAACCCGGCTGCGCCGAACCTGGTCGAAGTTAACCGGCAGCAGACTGGCAACGCATTCACGATAGCCGGCGTACGGGCCGGAAAAATTCACATTCGACAACTGCACCCGCACGGGCTGGCCGCTGTATACCGCGGCTCGGGTTACTGTCGGCTGCATACCTCGGGACAACCCCTGGGCAATCAACACCGCTTCCCGATTCCCCAGGTTCACCGAGCGCGGACTATCCGTTACCTGCACAGCACCAATGGGGCTCGGTGGAACTCCTGGCCGCCAGGGCGGCGCTTCAACCACTAACTGGCCCTGGCCGGGGCGCATCACACTCAGATCCGATTCGAGATAGAAACGCAGGTCTTCCCCTGCCCGGTGCCTGAGCACGGCGCGGCCAAAGCCAGGAACCTCATGGACAAGGGAACACTCAAAGACCGACTCGGAGAGATACCACTGGCTGTTTTCAATACCGGCACCATAACTGGATGACAGCACAGGCGCAGAGGGCAATGACATCAACCCTGCCGTCGCCAGCAATTTCAGCAATCTGCTCTGCCTGAAGAACCAATTGGGTGAAACCATAGGAATGCCCCGTGGAGCCTTTAAACCAGTGAACTAACCGGTTAACGGCGACCCGACCGGGAACTTGAGCCGGATAACTTACGATCAGGTTAAAAACATCTGCTTTTCGCTTCTGATATAATCCGCGAAATTTTGCGCTCGCTTTCGGATACCTTCTCATGACCCGACAGATAACCATCACACGCCCGGACGACTGGCACCTGCACGTGCGCGACGGCGACATTCTGAACGATGTGGTGCCCGCCACCGCCGCCTGCTTCGGCCGCGCTATCATCATGCCTAACCTGGTGCCGCCGGTAACCGATGCCAGCGCAGCCATGGCGTACAGGGATCGCATTCTGGCCGCGGCCCGGGGAACGGACTTCCAGCCCCTGATGACCCTGTATCTGACCGAGAGCACCACCGCCGAGACCATTCGTGAAGCCAAAGCCGCCGGCGTAGTGGCAGCGAAACTGTACCCGGCTGGCGCCACCACCAACTCTGCCTCCGGCGTAACGGACATTCGCAATATCTACCCGGTGCTGGAGGCGATGGCGGATTGCGGCATGCTGTTGCTGGTACACGGCGAGGTGACCGACAGCGACATCGATATTTTCGATCGGGAAAAGGTGTTTCTGGAGCGGGTTCTGGCGCCCACGCTGACTGCGTTCCCGTCGCTCCGGGTGGTTCTTGAGCATATCACCACTGCCGATTCGGCCGAGTTTGTCCGTAACCATCAGGGCAATAACCTAGGGGCAACTCTCACACCGCAGCATCTGATGTATAACCGCAATCACATGCTGGTCGGCGGTATTCGCCCACACCTTTACTGCCTGCCCATCCTCAAGCGCAACAAGCATCAGGAAGCGCTAAGAGAGGTCGTGGCCAGCGGCGATCCCCGCTTCTTCCTGGGCACGGATTCTGCCCCACACGCGAAAGACAAGAAGGAAGCCGCCTGCGGCTGTGCTGGCTGTTACTCCGCCTACGGCGCCATCGGCCTGTATGCCGATATCTTCGAGGAACTGGGCATTCTGGACAAGCTGGAAGCCTTTGCCAGCTTCAACGGCGCCGATTTCTATGGCCTGCCCCGGAACACCGACACCGTGACGCTGGTGCGGGAACCCTGGACCATGCCGGAGAACCTGCCTCTGGCCAGCGGCGGAATTGTTCCGTTGAAGGCTGGCGAAACCGTTAACTGGCGCCTGGCGTAAACCCTATTCATTCACTACCACGAACATCGGAGTTCGAGTGTCAGACGAAAACAAACAGCCCCACCCCATGTCCCAGCGCTTTCGCGGCTTTCTGCCGGTGGTGGTCGACGTGGAAACCGCCGGCTTCAACCCGGAACGTGATGCTCTGCTGGAAATCGCTGCCGTAATGCTGACCATGGATGAGGATGGCTGGCTGCGCCGGGGCGAAACCCACGTGCAGCAGATCGACCCGTTCGAAGGCGCCAATCTGGAGCAGTCGGCCCTGGATTTCACCGGTATCGATCCCTGGAATCCGGAACGGGAGGCGGTACCGGAACGGGAAGGCCTGAGCGAGATTTTTTCTCCCATCCGCAAGGCGGTAAAAGAACACGACTGCAAGCGAGCGGTCCTGGTGGGCCACAATGCCACGTTTGACCATAACTTTGTCTTCGCGGCGGCGCTGCGGGCCGATATCAAGCGCAACCCGTTCCACCCATTCTCGACGTTTGACACCGCAACCCTGGCGGGCCTCGCCTACGGCCACACCGTACTGGCACAGGCCTGTAAACTGGCGGGCATTCCGTTCAGCAACAAGGAAGCCCACTCGGCCGCCTACGACGCGGAAAAGACAGCAGACCTGTTCTGCGGCATCGTCAATCGCTGGCGTGAACTGGGCGGGTTTCCGCCGCCGCCAATCGAAATTGCAGAAGAACCCCAGGAATGAAATCTCCAACCTGAAACGAAAAAACCCGCCGAGGCGGGTTTTTTTGGCTTATAACGACGATTACCAGTATATCCCCCGCATAATCGCCGCAAAGGCTACCTGCTCGGTAGAGACTTTCGGCTTTTCGCCGGACTTGCTGCCAGCGGCTGCTGGAGAATCCGGGAACATCCGGTAGCCAGTGTTCATAATGATCTCACCCATCTTCGGTGCCAGCGCATGCAGAACCTGCGCGAACACGCCAAGACGGGTGGCAATGCGCTTGGGCCGGTACACAATCGCATCCGCCACCATCTGCGCGGCTTCATCCGGTGTCAGCGTCGGCACGGAATCGTAGATCTTGGTGGGCGCGATCATCGGCGTTTTCACCAGCGGCATGTTGATGGTGGTGAAGGTCACGTTGCGATCCGACCATTCCGCAGCGGCACAGCGGCTGAACGCGTCCAGTGCGGATTTCGAGGCGACATAGGCCGAGAAACGCGGAGCGTTGGTAAGTACCCCGATGGAAGAAATATTCACCACGTGCCCGCGGCGACGCTCCAGCATGGCTGGCGCAAAGCCCATGATCAGCCGAACGGAGCCAAAGTAGTTCAGCTGCATGGTCCGCTCAAAATCGTGGAACCGGTCAAAAGACAACGCCAGCGAGCGGCGGATGGAGCGACCCGCGTTATTCACCAGTACATCCACGTGGCCGTGATTGTCGAGCACGGTCTTCACAAAGCGGTCGCAGTCGTCCATGTCCGAAAAGTCGCACTGGTACGCATGCACGTTGCCACCCTTGGCCTCCAGACTGGCCGCCACTTCATCCAGAGTTTCCTTGGTGCGCGCACCAATGACCAGAATGGCACCGGCCTCTGCCAGTTTCTCTGCCGTTGCCAGGCCAATACCCGAAGTTGCGCCGGTGACCACGCAAACCTTACCTTCAACCGTGCCCTTGAGGGTGCGGTCCTTGAACAGATCCGGGTCAAGATTGCGCTCCCAGTAGTCCCAGATCACCGGGGCATAGGACGGCAGACGCGGCACCTCAATGTCTGTGCCCTTCAGAACCCGCTCCAGCTCCCGGGTATCAAAACGGGTCGGGTAATTAATGAAGGACATCACCGAGGGCGGAATGCCCATGTCATCCAGAAGCGCACCAGTAATGCGCTTGACCGGAGGCAGATTCTTGATGCTCTGGCGAATAAACGGCGGAATAAAACCGAACATCCGGGAATCGATGCGCATACCCATGCGGGGGGCATGGCCGGCCTCGCAGAAAATATTGAGGATCTCACCCACCTTATACGGATCGGAGTCCACCAGATGGAAACAGTTGCCATCTTCGCCTTCCAGATGGGCAATGTGATCCAGTGCATCTACCACGAAATCCACCGGCACAATGTTCAGCCGGCCACCTTCAATACCGATGGTGGGTACCCACTGGGGCAACGCATGACGGATCTTCTGAATCATCTTGAAGAAGTAATAAGGCCCGTCAACCTTGTCCATTTCGCCGGTTTCCGAATGGCCAATGACCATGCCAGGGCGGTAGATGCGGAACGGAACCTTGCACTCTTCACGCACAACTTTTTCGGATTCGTGTTTGGTGCGCAGGTAAGGATGATCAAGCTTCTCGGCTTCTTCGAACATATCCTCCCGGAAGATACCCTTGAACAGACCCGCTGCCGCGATGGATGACACGTGATGGAAATGCTTGGCACCCATGGCTTCTGCAGCCTGAACAGCCGCCCTGGTGCCTTCGATATTGGTGGCGGCCTGGGCTTCTTCGTCTGCGCCCATGTCGTAGACCGCGGCAAGATGGAATACGTGGTCGATATTTCCTTTCAGTGATTTCAGCGTTTTCGCGTCAATACCAAGGTTTTTGCTGGTGAGGTCGCCGATCACAGCCTTCACTTGCTTGTCGTCTGCACCCCAGCGCTCCCGGAGCCGCTCCAGCTTGTCCTGGGACTGCTCGCGAACCAGAACATACACGGTGCCGCCGCGCGCCAAGAGTTTCTCAACCAGAAAACGACCGATAAAACCGGTGCCGCCTGTCAGGAAATAATTCATAGGTACTCCATTCTGCCTGTTGTGTTTTTTGTCTTTAACCGACACAGATACGACTAAAGTCGTAGCTGATTCCATCGGTCGGCAATTCTACTTAATTGCAACCCTCATGTATCGAACTTTTTTAGAGTTTTTACTCTGTAACCCATTGTTTTTGTTAGAGTCATTACTCTAAAAGCAGCCAACTCCACCTCACTCCCTGTCCGGTTTATCGACACAATGTGATTGAGATTAGCACAAGAAACCGCGACCACCGCATTGGGTCATTTAATTACGACCAGGCAATGCAAGAGGTTCTTACCAATGACATAATCGGGAACTTCCAGCGCCATCCGGCGTCACTAACCGAGCCAGACATCAAGGTTTAAAAGAAACTGCCATGCCGAAAAACAATCCGAACACCGAACGCTATATTGCCATCGCCCGTGCCTGCCTGAAGGCCATCAACGACACCGCCGCCGACAGTGGTTCCCGGGAAGACAAGATCCAGGCCGTATACCAGGCAATCGACAAGGCGTTTCAGGCCGAGTTTGCCGATTATCGACAGTCCGTTGCGATCATGGCGACGGTGCTGGAGCGGATCGCCTCTGGTGAACTCGACGCTGACCAGGCGGCCAAACTCGCGCGCCAAACCATAGAACAGAAGCCTGACAGCGCCAAAAACAACCAGATGCACTGATCCCTTTTCCGACCTGAACGCCATTCCGGAACCCGAGGCCCCATGACTTCGAAACATCCGTTACCTGTTCGATCTCGCTACGCACTGCTGCAGATGCTGTTGCTGATTGTCACCGTGTTACTGGCACCGCTGGCGGCAGCCAGTGTGTCACCCACCCAGAGTCCCAACGATCCGAACCAGTACCGGTTCATCGAACTCGACAATGGCTTACGGGTGATCCTCGCTTCGGACCCGGAAACCGACAAAGCCGCCGCCTCCATGAACGTTGCCGTGGGCAGCGGTAACGACCCGAAAGAGCGGGCAGGCCTGGCGCACTTTCTCGAGCACATGCTGTTTTTGGGCACCGAGAAGTACCCGGAGGCAGGCGAATACCAGCAGTTTATTCGCAGCCACGGCGGCAGTCATAACGCATTTACGGCGTTTGAAGACACCAACTATTTCTTTGATGTCGAAGCCGAGTTTCTGGAGCCGGCGCTGGATCGGTTCGCCCAGCAGTTTTCTCATCCGCTGTTCACGCCGGAACTGGTGGATCGTGAGCGCAATGCCGTCCACTCCGAGTACAGTTCCAAGCTTAAAGATGACGGCCGGCGCCTGCTTTCTGTCAGGAAGGCGGCGGGCAATCAGAAGCATGCCTTCAGCCAGTTTGCGGTCGGCAACCTGGAGACCCTGGAAAATACCGAAGGCAACCCGCTTCGGCCTGACCTGATTCGTTTCTGGGAAGAAAACTATTCGGCGAACATCATGACCCTGGCAGTCTACGGCCCACAGCCGCTGGATGAGCTGGAACGCATGGTGCAGGAGCGCTTTGGCGCCATCGCCAACCGTAACCTTGAACCCAAGGTTCACCCTCACCCGCTGTACGACACCTCCCGGTTGCCAGAGAAAGTGACAGCCGAGACGCTGAAAGACAATCGCAGCATGACGCTGTCTTTCCCGATCCCCTCTCAGCAGCGTTACTATAAAAGCAAACCCGCAGCCTACGTTGCCAACCTGCTGGGCCACGAAGGCCCCGGCAGCCTGTTTGACGTTCTGAAACGCGCAGGCATGGTAGAAAGCCTTTCCGCAGGCACAGGGATGGACACCGGCGAACACGCCACTCTCGACATCAGCATGTCGCTCACCCGGGAAGGCCTGGAACACCAGGATGAGATCATTGCCCTCACCTTTGAATATATAGATCGTATTCGTGACAACGGCATCAGCCAGCAACGCTTCAACGAGATGCGACAGCTGGCCATGATTGATTTCCGTTTCCGGGAACGCGCTGAAGCGCAAAGCGAGGCCATGCGACTGTCCAGACTCCTCAAGGACTATCCGCCTGAAGATGTTCTAAGCGCCCCCTGGCTGCTTGAGCGGTATGCCCCAGAGCAATACAGGGCGATCCTCAATCAGCTGAAACCAGCCAACCTTAAAGTCTGGATTGCTGCGCCCAACCTGGACGCGAGCGAGCCGAACCTCACGCGGTGGTATCAGACGCCCTGGGTCAGGACACCCCTGAACCTCGATAATCCGGCAGCTCCCAGCCTGGCTGAACAGCTTGCCCTGCCCGAATCCAACCCCTTTGTTCCAGAAGATCTCGAACTGGTGGGGGGGGATAGCATGGCTCACCCGGAGAAAATTGCCGAACTGGACGGACTGGATATCTGGTACGCCCGGGATACCCGTTTCGCCACTCCGAAAGCCAATCTGTTTGTCAGCCTGAGAACGCCGGCAGCACGGGAATCCGCCCGGAGTTCAGTGCTCACACAACTGCTGGTGGACGCCATTAACACCAACCTCAACGCCTGGGCCTATTCTGCCCGGCTGGCCGGGCTGGACTACAGCGTCTACCCCCATCTTCGTGGTGTTACCATCCGTGTCGGCGGCTACAGCGACAAGCTGCACAAGCTGGCTAACCAGATACTGCTGGAGTTCGCCAATCCCGCCCTTACCGAACAGCGATTCAGGATCGCGCGACAGAACCTGATGGATGCTCTGGAAAACAAGAGCAAAGAACGGCCGGTGCAGCAGACCTCGGAATTTGTCCAAACCGCCTTGCTGGAAGGCACGTTTCCCGTGGAGGAACGCCTGGCCGCTGCGCGCGACGTCACACTGAATGAGCTGAGGGGGTTTGCCGGCAGCTTCCTCGCCCGCACTGATCCCGTCATGCTCGCCCATGGCAACCTGACACAGGCCAGTGCCCTGAATATGGCCAGACAGGTACAGGCTCTGGTGCTGAACGATCACCAGCGTACCAACGTGGATCGGGCGCGAATTCGCCAGCTGCCTCCGAGCCAGACCGCCGCGCATCTGGCGGTTGAGCACCCCGATACCGGTTACACCTTATACCTGCAGGGCAACAACACTTCCTACGCGGAGCGAGCCCGGTATCGGTTGCTGGCACAAATCATCAGTAGCCCGTTCTATGAGGAAATCCGGACCACGCGCCAGCTCGGATACATCGTCTACGCGACCGCGTTCGAGATTCTGGAAACGCCGGCGCTCGGGCTGGTTGTGCAATCCCCATCCGCTGATGCATCTGCCATCGACTCGGCCGTCAAGGAATTCAGCCAAACCTTTGCGCAACAACTGGCGGAGATGGATGACACCCGGCTTAAGCGGGAAAAACAGGCGGTGATCAGCCAACTGCTGGAGCGTGACCGGCAACTGAGCGAAGTCTCCAGCCGATACTGGCGGGAGATCGACCGGGAAAATGCCGAGTTTAACAGCCGACAAGCCCTGGCCGACGCTATTCGGAACGTATCGCTGGAGGAACTGAAAGAGACCTTCGAACAGGCCATGCTTGAACGACAACGGGCTCTGCTGGTCACCACCGGAGGCGATGCCGTGAATGATGAGGCGATCCTTCAGACCCTGCGGGACCTGGGCCCTGTACCGAAGGATTGACGAGAGATACTACGAACCTGCCCGGCGATCATTCGCCTGCCGGGCAGGTTGTCGGGTCAACGAAGCCGGTTACAGATCCACCGCAAACTGATTGAAATACACCACAGACCCAGTGCCGGTCCCCACATTCAGAATGCTGAATGCCACCTTGCCCTTCTCTTGAATAAAAGCAAACTTGTCGCTTTCATTCTTTACTTCGTAGTTCTCGGTGTCGTTTTTCTTCTCGTTATACACAGACAAGGCTCCATCCTGGCTGCCATGACGAATCTGGGCCATGGAGACAATAATCTGGGGAATATCCTTTGCCTTGTTGAACGTCAGAATCCAGATGCCCGAGTCGTTGGTGGGCAACATCACCTGCACAAAGCCTTTCTCGGCGCCATCCTGGTATTTAGAGCTGGCCAGGTCGTTCATGCCAACCCAGTAGGAGTACCAGTTGCCTTCCAGAGCAACGTCAATGGTGTCAAATACCTTGACCTTCACACTGTTGTCGGGATCACTGACACCCAGCTGTTTCACAACGGTAGTCAGCAGGGATTTCGTGCCCTCGCCGTAGGAGTCAAAGCCACCAAAACTCTGAGCCAGACTGGTCTGGGAGAAAGACACTACCAGCAACAGCGCAAGCAACTTGTAGAACTTCATGCAGATTTCCTTTTTATCCGGTACTTGATCCGACGGCTCCGCGCCATCCCCTGCCTGAAAACAGGCCGAGCCTATGATAGTCAGCGACTACCCACGTGATCTACCCGGAAACGGCAAGACAGTGTGAACAAATGAAAAATGACGGCCTTGAGCCCGCTGCCTCAGGCCGTTATCATACCGCCTCCTTTACGATGCCCCCGTAGCTCATCTGGATAGAGCGTCCCCCTCCTAAGGGGAAGGTAGCAGGTTCGAGTCCTGCCGGGGGTACCATAAAGGCCGCCACCAAATGGCCCCGTCAGAACAGGGGCACCACAACCCCGCCTGCGAGCCATAGCAGCGCAACCACTACCAGAACGCTCAGCACCTTATCTGTCAGCGAAGATCCGCCATGATCGTGATCATGATGGTGGTGGTCATGTGAATGCTGCTTCTGCCCTTGTCGCCAGAACCATAGCAGTATCGCTGTGGCGGTCAGAAACAGGATGTTCAAGACAGCCTGGTAATTCCACTTGAAGAACTCCCGCTCTCCCATTGAGGTCTGGCCACTGAAGTCCGGCAACATGCCCAGCAGGGCCAGGCTGTAGTGCATCAGCAATGACACAGTCACAATGCCGACCAGCATCAGTGCGAGGATGTACAGAGCCATCTTCCAGCCATAATAGGAGGCGTTGATTCTAAGCACTGGCAGCACAACCAGATCGGAAAAGATGAAGGCCATGACGCCCGCAAAACTCACTCCCTGAGCAAACAACACGGCCGCAAGAGGAATATTCCCCATGGAACCGATGAAGGTGAAAAAGGCTGCAATTGGTCCAACCAGTGTCTGCGATAGTACGGCGAGGAAGCCAGGGTTGGCCGCGTTCTCGCCACCGGCGCCGATAAAGAGAGCTTCAAAGAAACTCTGAGGCACCATGGCGGAGATGATACCGGCTACGGTGAAGCCAATAAGGACATCTTTCCAGACCATTTGCCACTCCATCACATAGGTCTGGGCGATCGCCTGCCATCCTTCCTTACTGGTTATTTTTTCCTTCCAGCTTTTGTCAGAGCTGCCGTCGTCCCCGTCGCCGTCATCCATCTTTCGGCGAGCCTGTGCTTCAAGCCGGCGCGGCCGGGTAAGTCGGATCAGCAGCCAGGTTACAAGAATCAGGAGTACACCACCCACATACTCGCCAACCACAAATTGCCAACCCAGAAAAACCGCGATCACGATACCGAGCTCAATCACCAGATTTGTGGAGGCCAGCATAAACGCCAGAGACGGCGCCAGACCGGCGCCCTTATTGAAGATTGCACGGGTGGTGGCGAGTGCGGAGAAGCTGCAAGAACTGGAAATGAAACCAAAAAACGTGCCGAGCGCGATACTGCGCGGTCCATCCTCCCCCATGGCCTGCTGCATCTTCCTGCGGGTAACCAGAACCTGAATCAGACTGCTTATGACGTAACCCAGAATAAATGCCCAAAGCGCCATCCAGAAAAAGCCCAGGCTCGTGGTTGCCGCTTCATTCCATAGCGATAGAAAGTTACTCAAAGCGTTCCTCCTTATCTGCCGAAGCATGCGAAGAGTCACCACCTACCCTAGCGCATAATACGACCAGTTGCTGAAACGCTTACTTGATGCCCGAGCCCCTCGCCTATGCAGAATGGCTTTGACGGAGGGGCGAAAAACACAGATTAAGTGCCGGGCGTGGAGGAACCTTATTTGCGCGGATCGGTTACCGAAACCCACGAGTTGTCTGCGTGAGCATCCCGGAAAGCCAACAGGCTATCGACCCCGGAAAAATCCACCAGGTCACGGAAATCCAGCCAGTCCACCAGACAATAGAGACAGATGGCAGGATAGTTCCACTGCTTAAACTGCCCCGCTTCCACCATGGCAGACAGAGTTCGCAGCGTTGCCATGATACGTTCGCGCTGAAGGTTGTAGAACATCGCATCCTGGCTGGTATCGATTCCGGACCGCTCAGAAAGCAGCATGGTTACCGCAGAATCATTGGCGCCATCAATCAGCGTTAACTGGTTCTCCTGGTCCCAGGTGAGAGCGTCAAGCCCAAGCTTCTGACCAAGATATCGGGCAATAACCCGTGAGTCATAGAGTTCCTGATCGCCATCAATCAGTACCGGGATTTTCAGGGTGGGATTAGTACGCCGCAGCTCATCACGGTCTTCCCCATAAATATCGAGATTGATGAACTCGTATGGTTCATCGCTCAGCAGGAGCCGAATGCGGCGTACATAAGGCGACGTGATAGATCCAATCAGTTTCATGATACCTCCAGGGAGCCAGGGTCAGGACCCCAGCAAGGATTCGGGGTCTGTATAGGGGTGCCCGGTAGCGTCTGCGACTTCCCGATAGGTGACTTTCCCCGCAGCGACATTGAGACCGGCCTTCAGGTGCGGGTCTTCCTTCATTGCCCGGTCAGCCCCCTTGTTGGCCAGCGCAACAACATAAGGCAAGGTCACGTTGTTCAAGGCCAGCGTGGATGTGCGCGCGACGGCGCCGGGCATGTTGGCAACACAGTAATGCACAACGCCATCAACAATGAAGGTGGGATCATCGTGCGTGGTTGCCCGTGAGGTTTCAGCACAACCTCCCTGATCAATGGCCACATCAACAATCACGCTGCCCTCGGGCATCCGGCGAATCATATCCCGGGTAATGAGTTTCGGAGCCGATGCACCCGGAATAAGCACGCTGCCAATAACCAGATCGGATTCAGTGACCGCCTGGTCAAGCGTCTGAGTAGTTGAAAATAAGGTGGTCAGACGATTCCCATACCGATGGTCGAGTTCCCTGAGCACGTCCATGTTACGATCCAGCACTGTCACCTGGGCTCCCATACCGATGGCCATGGCAATGGCATTCTGACCAACCACGCCCCCGCCAACCACCGTTACTCGCGCCGGTGGGACACCGGGCACACCTCCCAATAACACGCCACGACCTCCCATGGCCTTTTCCAGGCAGTGAGCCCCCGCCTGAATGGCCATTCGTCCGGCCACTTCCGACATGGGTGCCAACAAGGGCAAATGGCCGGTACGGTCAGTCACGGTTTCGTACGCGATACACGTGGCCCCAGAGCGCACCAGATCGTCAGTCTGGGGTTTGTCCGGCGCCAGATGCAGATAGGTGAAAAGGGTGTGCTCCGGCTTCAGCATCGCCCGCTCTTCAGACTGGGGCTCCTTGACCTTCACGATAAGCTCGGCCAGCTCGAAAACTTCCCTGGGGCTTTCCACAATGTGTGCCCCTGCCTGCCGATAATCCTCATCGGAAAAGCCGATGGCGACACCTGCACCAGTTTCGACCAAAACCTTGTGTTTATGGCCACACAATTCATGAACCGCCGCTGGCGTCAAACCAACCCGATATTCGCGGTTCTTGATCTCCTTCGGTACACCAATCTTCATGCGCTACCTCCTTACGGCCGGCCCAAATGGACCTCTGTTGCAGTGTAGTCAAGGCTATCGGTCAGCACTCACTCCTGATAAATCATCTTGCGCGTCATGCCTCCGTCCACCACAAAATTCTGCCCGGTGACGAAGCCAGCCTCGGAGGAAATCAGGTAAGCCACCAGTGTAGCGATGTCTTCGGGCCTGCCAACGCGGCCGGCCGGATGCTGCTGGTGATCCGCTTCTGACAGAGGCTCGACAGCCTGCTCGCTTCCCTGCCAGTCACGGGTATCTATCCAGCCCGGGCTGATACAGTTCACCCGTATTTCTGGTCCCAGGCTAATGGCCAACGCATGGGTCAGTGCCACAAGGCCGCCCTTGGTGGCGGCGTAGGCTTCAGTATCCGGCTCTGATTGAAGGGCCCGTGTGGAGGCCATATTCACAATCACGCCCCTCGCCTTCCGGAGATGCGGTATCGCATGTTTGCTCACCAGAAACGGCCCGGTCAGATTGACATCCATTCGACGCTGCCACTGTTCAAGGCCCAGTTGTTCTATCGGGCCGGTATGAGGGTCCGCAATGCCAGCGTTGTTAATAACGGCATTCAGGCCACCACCCCAGTGCACCGTTTGGGAAATGATATTCTCAACATCCGCTTCGCTGGCAACGTCGCCTGCCAGAAACACGACTTCACCCTCTGCGTTGGCAACCAACTGTTCACCTACGGCTTGGTCAGTATCACAGAATGCCACTTTCCAGCCCGCCGCCGCCAGGTGCAGCACTATGCCTCGGCCAATTCCCTTCGCGCCTCCTGTCACCAGGACTACCTTTTGCACTCGTTCCAAGTCTGC
This sequence comes from Marinobacter sp. EVN1, assembly GCF_000475375.1. NCBI lineage: Bacteria > Pseudomonadati > Pseudomonadota > Gammaproteobacteria > Pseudomonadales > Marinobacteraceae > Marinobacter > Marinobacter sp. EVN1. The sequence continues at coordinate 52,345 of NZ_AXCB01000019.1, read as the reverse complement.
CTCCAACGGTTTCGGTTCCGTCATTACTATTCGGCGGGCTTTGCGCCGGACGGATTGATTGCTGCAGTTTAGCAGCAACTGATTGATACGGTTTTCGCCGAAGGCTGTATCAACAGGTTAGAATGTCCGCCTGCCCACACTACCGGAAACCAACCATGGCTCGCTTTAACGAAATTGGCACCGCAACCATCCCCGGCAACGGCACCTGCTTGCGACTGCTGCAACGTAATGACGAGTTTTCCATCAAGATTGCCGGCGCCCCGGGTGAACTGATGAACAGCCGCTTACATGGTTCGGAGGATGCACTCGCCACCCTCGCCTGTGAACGCCTGAGCCATCTGCCCGCGCCACGGATCCTGATTGGCGGGCTGGGTATGGGCTTTACCCTGGCGGCAGCGCTTTCGGCTACAGGCGATCAGGCTCAGGTGACGGTGGCAGAGCTGGTTCCCGAGGTAGAAACCTGGAATCGCGGACCATTGGGCGCAGCCGCCAGCTACCCTCTGGACGATCCCCGGGCCGCCGTTCACATTGGCGATGTGGCAGAACTTTTGCGGCAGGGCGATGGCAACTGGGACGCCATCTTGCTGGATGTGGATAACGGTCCGGAAGGTCTTACCCGTAAAGAAAACAACTGGATCTACTCTCCAGAAGGCATCGCCGCCGCCCAGAAATCCCTGAGCAACGACGGCATTCTCGCCTACTGGTCGGCCGGTCCGGAACAGGCCTTTACCGAACGCTTGCGGCGCGCTGGCTTTTCGGTGGAACCCGTTGTTGTGAGAGCCCTTCGTCCGGGTAAAGGCGCCCGTCACACAATCTGGCTGGCCTGGTAATTTGGGGGATGGCGGGCGATTCCCGATCGGTTTGTTGCCATACGGTCATTCGAAATACAGGTTCAGGTGTACTAGGGTTACTGATGAAGCCGCTATGTTTTGACGAGGATCTGGTCCTCGGCGAAACACTCAGGAGGTCTTTCCATGAAACCCTCAGTGAGTATTACCGGCGAACAGGAAGCCCATAAAGTAGCCGCAATATTCGAGACAGAAACCGATGCCAACGGCGTTGCAAGGGTGCTGTCGCAGGAAACCAGTCTGGATCACGAGCAAGTCATTGTTGTAAGCCCCCAGGACCAACACCCGGGTGAAGAGCTGGAGCCAGAGAATCAGGGCATATGGCAAACGCTGGTGCGTTCGCATCTCTGGCTCGGTATCGGCGGTGCAGTCGCAGGCTTTATTGTGTTCCTGATACTGAGCGCTATCGGCGTGGGGTTTATTGCCCAGAATGGCGTGGTTGCCGCAGCCGTTCTTGCGGCGCTCGGCCTGATACTTGGCCTGTTGGTGGCTGGAGGCGTTACGCTCCGGCCGGACCACACACCCTATGTTGCCAAAGCGCAGTCGGCTCTAAAGGAGGGCAAGTATGTACTGACCGTGCATGCCTCCAGTTCTGAGCAACTCAAGGAGGCCACGACGGTTCTGAAAAACCGGAACGTCCGGTTAGTGCGCACTATCTGAGCCTCCGCCCCCGGAGCCACGTTATTGGTAGCAACCAGAGCACGGTGGCCAGTAGCCAGCGCGTAAGCAACAGCAGTGGCAGCAGTACCAGGAACCATCCTGGTATCTGCACCATCCAGGCCGGCACGCCCAGTACCCGGGCAGCGCCGGCGAATACGTCGTTCAGTAAGGCGGGGTGTTTGACAACGACATAGACCAGAGCCACCGCAGCGGGCCACTTTGCGTTGCTAACCATGACCGAAGCCATTCGCCCGGCCCGCGCGAGGCGGGAAGAATAGGCCGCGGAACGGGCGGTGACACTCGAGGCTCTTGCAGTACCTGCTGCCGCCCGACCGGCTTTCAGGAATTTCACCGCACTGCCAATAATCAGCGCGTCTACGGCGGCCCAGCCGACATCTTCCATGCGGATCGGCTGACCGGTACGGTACCGGGATTCCAGGGTCCGGATGCCACTGGTGAAGAACTGCGTAATGCCCTCTGTAATCCGCTCCGTCCAGATCCACTCTATGTTATTGCCATCGGCCCCCACCACGAACTGGCCCGTGAAATCCTGCCCTTCTTTATTGGCGAAGTTGACGGCATACCAGGCACGCTGTTCCGGCGTCAGGACTTTACCGGTGCCGGCAACCCGGTTCATCATCTCAATCGAGCCAACCGGATTCTGATAAAAATGCATCACAGGAGGCATCAGATACTCGCCATGGGCTCGCAGGGCCTGCCGAAATTCCGGTTCTTCACCAAACAGATCCATTACAAACCTGGTCCACTCGGGGTATACCTGCAACGCGGCCTGAGCTTTCAGCAACAGCAGGCGGTCGTCCCGGTAATCCAGCAGGAGCGCCTGCAGAGCCAAGGCTTCGCCCAGCAGCGGTGATTCCGTACCGAATTCATTCTGGGCATGCAGGCGCACAAGCCGTTCTTCAACCGGTTGCGGTTGCAAGCGTACTGACACCAGAACGGCCACCACCAACGTGAAAAGCGCCAGCCACAATAGTCGCCGTCTGGGCCGGGACTGGAACAGTGCGGGCTCTGTCATTCAGTACTCCTGCTATAAAAACCTCAGTCTACATGGAAAATCTCAAACATGAAGGCTGACACATGTCAACATCGGTTACAGAAAACAACTCTAGGTGGGTATACCCGTTGCAAAAAACGGATACCATGTCCTTATAACCTCGCTTTCGTCCAACGGCACCTATGGATATCTTCGAGCAGAAACGCCGCATTATCACCACTGCCATCGTTGCAGTTGTTCTCACTGGAATCAGTATTGCCGTGGTGGTCTCCACCCCCCTGATCAATCAGATCCATACCCAGGCCGCAGACACTGCGAGCCTGGTGGCCGATGCCAAGGCCGAGAGCGTTCGGGCGGTATTCGATCAGCATCAGGATCTGGCGCGACAAACCGCCAGTCGCTCTGAGCTCGCGCGGGTTATGGTCGAATACAACAGGGGAAACCTGGCACTCGCTGACTTGCGGACCTTTTCTCGCCCCAGGCTTGACGATGCCGCAAAAAACATCGACAACCTTGCCGCCATCGTCCGGTTTGATGCCAGTGGCGCCGAAGTTGTGCGCGTCGGGCCTCTGGACGATCAACTTCCCGCTGACCTGCCTATGCCATCCGGGCTTGATATCCAGTCCTACCCGGTAGGGGTAAATAACGAAGCGAGGCCGTTACTGCACGTCATCGCTGCGATACGCGTGGATGAACAGATCGTAGGCTATGATCTTCTGCTGTTCGAACTCTCCTCACTGATTCCCATCTTTCGCGTGGATGCGGACTCCAGTCTGTGCCTGCTTGATGTCGAGAGAACGCGGCGACTGATCTGGACCGAGCGCAGTCATCAGTTTCAATTGACAACACCCAATGGTTGCCTGGCCGAACAGGAAGGTATCGATTACAAACCAGACCTCGACTTTTTCCGGGCTTCGCTTCCAGACGGCACCCGTGTGCTGGCATTCATAAGACTAGTGGAAGGATATGGCTGGGAAATCCATATGAATGCCAGGACTTCCAGTGTGTTCGGTAAAGTGATCGAAGACATTGTTATCAGTGTTGTGCTGATACTCATGCTCTCCGCCCTTGCCGGCACAATGGTCTGGCGTTCACTGATGCCGATTGTGCATGCACTGGTCAACCAGGCCTCCCAGATTGCCCGGTCTACCGATGAGCTTCGGCTGGCCCAGCAGGTCTTTAACCACACCCACGAAGCCATCGTGATTTGTGACACCGGTTTACAGGTTATTCGTGCTAACCCGGCCTTCAACGAGATTACCGGCGCAACAACGAAGACACTTCGCAATACAAACCTGATGGCATTTATCGACAGTGACAGATGCAAGGAGATAGACCGGGAAGAAATCCACCGGCATCTTGTCGCGGAAAATGCCTGGCAAGGCGAGGTCTGGCTGACCGGGCCCGATAATGATCCGTTCCCCAACCTGCTGACGGTTTCGCCGGTACGCAATGCCCAGGGACAAATCCAGCAACTGATCCTGACCTTCAGCGATATTACCGCACGGGTACAGGCAGAAAAGCAGATGTTCCGGCTGGCACATTTCGACAAACTCACTGGCCTGCCAAATCGCACGGCCCTGGAAACCCACCTGGAACAAGCCATCGAGCAGGCACGGCGCCAGCATCATCACTTCGCCCTGATGTTCCTGGATCTGGACAAATTCAAACCGGTAAACGACACCATGGGCCACCAAGCTGGCGATGAGCTGCTACGGAATGTCGCGAGAAGGCTCAAGCACAGTATTCGGGCCAATGATGTGGTGGGGCGCCGGGGTGGGGATGAGTTCGTGATCATAACCGGGCCATTGACCAACGATGCCGATGCCCAACCCATTGCTCGCAAAATGATCCAGGTGCTGAATGAGCCGTTTCACATTCAGGGCCAGACTGTGCACATTGGTGCCTCGGTGGGAATCGCCTTGTACCCGGACAACGGCCAGACCGCTGAGCTTCTACTGGCCACCGCCGACAAGGCCATGTATTCCGTGAAAACCAGCGGTAGGAACAACCTGGCGTTTGCCTGACCGGCAACTAACTCTGCTCATACTCCTGTACCAACTGGTGCAGGAAATAGCTGCCGGCGGAACTGAGGAAATAGCGCCCCGCCCCGGAGCGAAACAGCAGGTTCCGTTTTTCCAGGTAATCCAGCGCTTCGCTCAACCCTTTCTCGAAACGGGCGGCCCGAAGGATGTCCTGATACTCCTCATCCGCCCCCAGATTTGCCAGATCCTGCTCGTTTAAACCGGCTTCAGGGCGCCCCAGATAATCCAGATCTCTGCCGCTTCGGGCAAAGTAACGGCCGATCAGAAGCAATACCACCTGCACCCGGAAAGCGTTTTCATCGTGCTCTTCGCTTTCGTCGTCACTGCTCTCTTTCAGGAAGAAAAAGGCGCCGGTTTCATTGAACACCAGGTCGCTACCCAGATGCTCATAGAAAGTACGGAAGTGAGACAGGTGGTTATACAGCAGGTTGTAGAGCGGGTTGGCACGAAGTTCCGAGCGGTTGTTGTCCCACACATCCCGGACAATCACCCGGCCAGCCTGGAACTCCCGGTAGATGGCGGCACTGTGAGCCGGCAGGATCTGCTCGAAGCTGGTCGCGCCCTGCTCGTTCAGGGTGCTCTCTGTATCCCGGGTTTCCACGAAATCAGGCATGGTCTGGCTCTTGTTCTGTATCAGTCGTATTGGTTTCAAGGCGTCGTTTGCGGTACACAAACTGTTCACAGTCCGGCGCCTGTTCCAGGGTGCGGAAACGGTTAGTGGTTGTCACCTGCATACCCTCCGGCGGCGAATTGACCAGCCGGTTCAGGGCTGCCAGCAGGTCCGCAAAACGGTAGCCCGGGATGAAGCCATCCAGCCGGCCGTGAAGCTCCCGCACCAGATCCGCCGTGGGCCGCAATTCCAGGGTTTCCAGCCATTGATACAATTGGTTGATGCGCTGAAGGTCTACCCGGCTTTCGCGGCCGCTTCCGGCCACTTCCTGCAGTACCGGCACTTCGTATTGGCGGCGCAGATCGCTCAGGCGCAGCTCCAGTTCGCTGAACAACAGCTGGTAGTAGCTCGACGACTGGCCAAAGGCATAATGCTTGGGCCGCTGCTGTGCCCGCAGGCCCACCAGGAAGCCGGTGCTGCGGGCAAAATCGCCGCCTTCGAGCCATTTTCGGCGCAGGCTGAGGGTCTCGGTGTCGTCTTTGAGCGCACGCAGCTTGCCGTAGAAATGCTCCATGGCGTTGTACTGGGCCATACCCCGGCGGGTTTTGCGCAGGAAGTGTTCGACCTCCTGGGCCACCGCCTGAATGGGCTTGTACAGGGCGTTCAGGCTGATAGAGGAACGGAACAGCTGATCCGCCAGGCTGTGGTCATCGTGGCACTCCAGCAGGCGCACCATGGCTTCCAGGGTTTCGAACAGATTGCTGCCGTCAGGCAGCCGGGTGTCCGGGTTCAGGAACACCAGCGTGGGTTTGATATGGCGTTCATAAAGGGTCACGATCTGCTCAAACAGATTCTGGCGGAACTCCAGGTACTTCTCCGGCGCCCGGCTGGCATCACCGGACAGGTCCGCCAGCTGGGCACTGATGGTCTGCATGCGCAACACGTTCTGGCGCAACAGGCCGATCAGTTGGCTGACCCGCTCGTTCAGATCGTCCCGCAGCTCGGTGTAATCCGGATCAGCATCACTGAAACTGCTGGTTTCCAGGCGGTTGCGCACATCCCGAAGAGTCACCAGATGGCCGCGCAGGCGGGCGTCAGTAAGCTCCTGGTAGAGCGAGGCGTTACAGGCCCGCATCAGATTGATCAGTGCGTCCTGAAATACCAGCCGGCGTTCGCCGTCGGCCTTGATGATGTCGATGATCAGCCCACTGCGAAACAGATTGTCGGTGTTCAGGGCCAGCCGCACCCGCTCCCGATCGGCCTTGCCCAGGCCTCGGGTGTAATCCATCACCTCGGCCACCAGGTCGCTTTCCCGGATGAACCGGGCTTCATTGCGGTCCATGCGCTCGATCATCCGGAACAGGATTTTCGGGTGCTCAAACAGCAGCCGGGTGGTGTCCAGGGTGCTGAAGCGTTTACTCATCCACCGGCTCCAGCAAGCTGTTCTGGGTCTGGTCTGCCCAGTGGCTCAGCGGTTCACCACCAGTAAAACCTTCCGCGCCGCCCCAGAACACCAGAGTGCGTTCCTTGCTGTAGGGCCGCGCGGTGCGCATCTGCCCCACTTCCAGGTGCCGGCCAATCAGGTAGATCACTTCTGCGCTGGCGCTGTGGGTAGCGGCAGAGAACAGGTTGAATCCCTGCTTGCGCAGCCGTTCCAGCAACGACGGCATCTGGCTGATATCCACGCTGGCAAGTTCGTCGAGCACCATGGGGAATGACAGCTGCACGCCAGGGTACAGCACCCGCTTGAGCAGGCGGTAAACCAGCTCCAGGTTGATCAGCGCGGTAGTAGAGGTGGATTGGCCTTTCTTGTCCAGATTGGCGGCGTTCTCCTTGCGGGTGCGGTAGGAAATGCCGGTGATTACCTTGTCCATGGTGAGGCGCTTGCTGCCGCCCTGCTCCCCGAAAAAGTCCGCTACAAACACCCTAAGGCGGTCGTAGAAAGCATCGGACTGAAGCTTATTGCCATACGGATCAATGTTGTTGGCTTCTTCCACCAAGTTACGGAATTTCGGATCGGTGTGAATATCCACCCGGATTTCCACCAGATCGTTGATGCGAACGCCGTCCAGCTCCCGATTGAGCTGGGCCTCAAAGCGGGCGATGTGTTCATGATTGGATTTCAGGGCCTGACGATAACTGGCCACAGTTTCGTTATGGATACCAACCTGCTGCTCCAGTACACTCCAGCGCTCGGCCATGCCGGCGAACAGATCTGAAAGGCTCTTGAAGGTGCTTCGGATAACAGATGATGCCGGGCTGTCTTTCTGCAATTCGCCTTCGGTGTCTTCATGGATACCCAGGTACACAAACTGGCGAAGGTGGTCGAGAATGTTGCGGCGCCGCTCTTCCAGATCATCCAGTTGGCTTTGCAGGTTGTCGAAGGCGGCCGCCGATACGCGATCAATGTTCAGCGGCTGCTCCGCTTCCACCGCTCTCAGGTGCGGGAAGCGGTGTTCCACAGTGCCGACACTTTTACTCAGGGCCGCCAGCTCGCGCTCCCGCTCTTCGATGCGATCTTTCTCCGCTTTTGCTTTCGTGGCTTTCGCCTGAACCGCGTCCTGTTTTTCCTGCTCCAGTCCGGCCTGCTCGTCGAGCTTGGCAAGCTGTTCTTCCGCCGCCTGTTTCTCCTCGGTGGCATCCCGCAGGGTGGTGGCCGCCGCCGGGTAGCGCTGGAGCGTTTCCAGATCTTTCTCGATAGACCGGATTTCTTTCTCCGTGCGCTCGATCAACTGAGGTCGGTCGTGTTCCTGGTTGGCGGTGTCGGCCAGCTCTGAGCGTTCTTTCTCCAGACCATGAAGTTCACCTTCAATATAATGGCGTTGCTCGGCAAAATTGGTGTGCCGGGCAGGCTGGCTCTGGTATTCAGTATCAAACCAGTCAAAGCCGCGATCGTTGGGGGCAAACAGGCGAGCGAAGGCTTCAATGGTGGCTTTGCTATCGGCATCCAGATCCTGTCCGGGGCTTGCCATCATCAGCCGGGGATCAACCGCCCGCAAAGGCGCGGCGGTCGTTTCGTCCAGCTGGTTCTGCAACTGCCACTGCTGCTTGCTTTCCCGGTCTTTCAGGGTTTCCAGCTTGCGCTCCAGATCCTGCTTTTTGCGCTGAATCTGCTCAAGTCGGATTTCCGCGTGGGCGGCGCTTTTCAGGGCAGCAAGATGGCCTTTCTTGCTTTCCAGCTCCTCTGTCTGGATCTCTGCAATTTCCTGCAGGGTCATGTCGCCATACTGCGAGATCAGCAGCTCACCGTCTTTCTGGCTCTGTTCGGCCTGCTTGATACGCCGATCGGCGGAGCGAATCTCGCCCTTCTGGCCGCTGGCCTCCTGCTCCAGTTTTTTCAGGGTTTGCAGCACGTGGCGCAGGGTGTCGTTCTGTTCGTTGAAAGCCTCAAGCGCCGCCCCGCGTTTGGCAGCAATATCGGCCAAGGCGTTGGTCACCCCGTCCCGGAAGGCGGCAAACTCGTGCTGGCTGCGCAGCAGGGTCTGGTAGGCCTGGTAGTCCCGGTTCAGCTTCTCAAACCGGTGTCGCTCTTTCTCGATACGGTTGAGCTGGCTTTGCTGCTGCTTGAGCTGATCGTGGCGATTGAGGAAATCATCGATGTTGAAGTCAAAGGCATCGTCAGCAAACTTCTTGTCCGCTTCGATAATGCTGGCCACGGCGTTGGCCATGGCCTGATCGTCCGCCTTCATCTCGAACAGCAGCAGGATCAGGGTGCGCAGTGATTGCACCCGGCGTTCGTCCGATTCGCCCAGGGGCAGCACGGAGTAACGCACCGCGTCGGCGTTCATCAACTCACTGCTGTAGAGCATGGTTTTCAGTTTGGCCGGGTCGTTGACCAGCCTGGTCTCTTTCGAGAGCTTTTTCAGCGCCTCCGACAGCCGGGTGAATGAGAGCTCCGGCACCGCCTGGCCAATGCCATCTTCATCGTCGCCGTTCCAGAACAAAGGTCGCAACTGGTCGTAACTGACCGGTACAAAGGCCCGGCCGTAGCTAAGCTGGCTTGCGTTGTCGCGATACAGGATCTGGCAATGGCTGCCCGCCGGGTTTTCCGCTTCCATAATCAGGAAGCTGAACTGGCTGGGGAAGTAGTGCTGGAAGCTTTCTTCGTTGGTGTAGAAGCTGCCGGCGCTGGCGTTGCGGAAGGCAAATTTCTTGCGGCTGTTCTTGAAGTTATTCTCTGGCAACAGGAACAGGCGCAGGGAGTTCAGCAAGCTGGATTTACCCAGGTTGCCCGGCCCCAGAATCAGGCCGTGGTTGTCTACCGGAATTTCCACGTAACAGAAGCCGGCGGAGTCCACCAGCACCAGGCGGCGAATGCCGAAGGTGAACGTGCTCGCGCTCGCCTGTGAATCACTCATCCAGAATCATCTCCTGTTCCATGAATTTGCCGGTGGCCCGGAAGGCCTGCGCCAGCGACACAAACTCCAGATCTTCCGCCAGCGACAGGGCTTTTGTAAACCTTTCGGTGGAGTCCGGGGTTTTGCGGAAACGGCTCAGCCAAGGTTGCCAGTCAGCCGGCTGCAGATAGCAGGCCTTGTCGCCCAGTGCCGATCGCACCGATGAAAACATCTGCAGGCCGCCGGCATCGTAATCAAAGGCGCAGAGCACCTCATCGTAACCGGTCAGCCAGTTCAAATCCGCAGTACCGGTAATCCGATTGCCGCCACCGAGCACGACATCGCTGTTTGTGAGATCAACTGTCTGGCCCAGGCAGTCACCGGCAAAGGCCAGCATCTGTCGGTAGTAATAAAAATTTCGCTCATTCTCCACCACCAGCACCCGGGGCGCTGGCCGAAAACCGATATCCACCGAATCTCCGGTAATCACCACCGAATCCGGCCGGTTGCCTGTCAGGGCGTGATGATATACCAGCAGAAAACTCACATCGGTGCCGTGGCGGTGGGAATCGCCCTTCTTCGCCGCATCTACTCTGCTAACGGGTGAAGCGGCCTGTCGATGTAACTCCGCAAACGCAGCTTCATCAAGAATGGTTACCTGCCAGCGATTGGCGCCAACCTTCTCCGTTGCGAACAGCTCCCGATGCCGCCGACGCTGGGAATCCGGCAGCTTCTTCAGAAAGGCCTCGTAGTTAATCGCCTGGCCCTGAAGGATTTTCTGGAGGTAGTTCTTCAATAGCTCACCTGTCCGCAGATTGTTATTATCGGTCTACCAAAATATGACACCTTATGAGCCACGGAGGGCCCATGCCAACCATCAGTGAATTCTTCGGCATTCTGATACGGATGTATTACGATGACCATAATCCTCCCCATTTTCACGCTTATTATGGGGAACACGAGGCCATCATTCTGATCGAAACGCTGGAGATTGTTGAGGGCAAACTGCCCAAAAGAGCCAAAGCGATGGTTATCGAATGGGCCTTTGAACACCGGCAGGACCTTATCGCAGACTGGCGCCTTGCCGAGCTGCACCAGCCACTGAAGAAGATAGAGCCATTGGAATGAACAGCATGCCCAGAGTCACCCATGTGGAAGCCAAGGCCGATTACGTACTGGCCGTCACCTTCGATGATGGTACTCACGGCGAGATCAGCCTTGCAGATCGTTTGTTTGGCCCGATGTTCGAGCCCCTGAAAGACCCGGCATTCTTTGCTCAAGCAAAAGTTGATGAGTTCGGAGCCATCTGCTGGCCCAACGAAGCAGACATTGCCCCGGATGCTCTCTACCGCAAAATCAAATCTGAACAAACTGGAACAGTATGTCGCTGAAGTACAAGATCGTACCCGTCACACCCTTTGAACAAAACTGCACCCTGCTCTGGTGTACCGAAACCCACAAAGCAGCGGTGGTCGACCCTGGCGGGGACCTGGATCGCATTCTGGCGGCAGCCGAGGACGAAGGCGTGATTCTGGAAAAGATCCTTCTCACCCACGCCCACATAGATCACGCCGGCGGCACGGCGGAGCTAGCCAAATCAGCGGGGCTGCCCATTGAAGGCCCGCACAAGGACGACAACTTCTGGATTCAGGGCCTGGCCATGCAGGCACAGATGTTCGGGTTTCCGGCGCCGGAGGTGTTCACGCCCAATCGATGGCTGGAAGACGGGGATACAGTGACCGTTGGCAATGAAACCCTGGAAGTACTGCACACGCCGGGCCACACCCCTGGCCATGTGGTGTTTTTCCATCGAGGCTCAAAACTGGCCCAGGTGGGTGACGTGCTGTTCAATGGTTCCATTGGCCGCACGGATTTCCCGAAAGGCGATTACAACACCCTGATTCACTCTATCCGGGAAAAGCTGTTCCCGCTCGGGGATGACGTTAGCTTTATCTGTGGCCACGGCCCCATGTCTACGTTTGGCCAGGAACGCGCCACCAATCCGTTTGTGTCTGATCACCGGGGCTGAGTGCCCCGGTATATCGCCCATTTCAGCTCTGGGACAGGCGGAACTGCTCGATGGTTTTGCGCAGGGTTTCCGCCATGGCCAGCAGATCCCCTGCAATTCGCGCGGTCTCCTGGGCATCGCTGGAGGTCTGCTCGGCAGAGCGGCTGATTTCAATCACGTTCTGATTGATGGAGTCCGACACTTCGCTCTGCTCGTTAGCCGCACTTTCCATTTCCTCATTCAGGCCCGTGATCTCACGCACCGCTGCAGCAATGGTTTGCAGCTCGGTTTCCACTTTCAGAATTGAGTCCACCTGATGCTGAGCAAGTTCCGAGGCATGGCGCATGGTACCGACACAATCCACCACCTCTTTCTTCAGTCCTTCAATGGTTTGGCGAATTTCCTCAGTCGACGTTTGCGTGCGCGAGGCAAGTGCCCGGACTTCGTCTGCAACCACGGCAAATCCCCGGCCCTGCTCACCAGCTCTGGCCGCTTCAATCGCCGCGTTCAGGGCCAACAGGTTAGTCTGGTCGGCAATCTCGGAAATCAGCTCCAGCCGTGAGGCCATCTCCGTTGTCCGCTGATCCAACTGCTCAATGCGCTGCGCACCGTTCTGGACTTCCGCATTCAGAGATTCAATACCCTGAACCGCATTTCTAGCCAGATGCTCTCCGGTTTCTGCCGATTTGGTGGTATCGGCCGATTTCCGTGCGGTAGTCACCGCGTTCTCTCGAACCTGCACCGCGGAAGCGGCCATCTCGGTGGTGGCACTGGCCACCTGGTCGGTATTGTCTTTCTGGGCCAGCACTTCCTGCTCGGTGGTCTCTGCCTTACCGGCAATGGTGCGGGCCGCCGCTTCAACCTGTTCTGCGTTGTCCATCACCGTATGCATGCTGGCGCGGATCTTGGCGACCATCCGATTGAACGCACGAGAGACCGAACCAATCTCATCGTTTCGGGTTACCTCCAGCTCTATGGAGAGATCCGAATTGCGGGAGATTTCATCCATTCGGTCGTGTAGCCGACGTAAGCGGGAAAACACCAGGCGCCCCAACACTACAGTAGTCAGTATGAAAATAACCACAAAGATCAGAATCTGGATACCGCCACTCACCATCAACTGCTGCTGCAGGCGCGCGTCGCTCTCCGCCAAAGAATAGTCGACCCGAATAGCGCCAAGCACGTCCCCTTCCTGGGCCTGGTGACAGCCGAGGCAGTTCACGCCCTGATAGTTTTCGCTGGCAATAACCGGCTCGATCAACGTGTAGACACGACCCGCGTCGTTCTCCGAATAGTGCTCTACCCGTTCACCATCCAGCGCTTTCATGTCCAGCGGCTCACGGCGTTGTTCGGCAGCATTCCCAGCACCGTACATGGCATTCAGCTGATCGCTGCGGATCACCCGAACATCCAGTACGTCCTCGGGAGCCATCACCTTCTCGCGCAGAACATCACGGTTATTAATGGTGCCCGTCACCATCATGGTGTTCAGGCCATCGAAAAAGGACTTTGCCAGACCATCCACGTATTTGTGACTGTACTCTTCGAGGTGGGCTCGCTGGGACTGCGCGCTGTAAACAACCGTAAACACGAGAATGACGGTGAAAGCCGCAGCCAGTGCTGCCAATAACAGGAAACGGATTGAGTATTGTTTTTTCATGTGACCCCGACAACGGAAGATGATCTGGACATCCAAGAGTAATGACGGCGAATTGGCGCATAACTTTATAGATATGCATCAATTTTTTTATGACGCAGATCATCCGGACGCGCCCGCTATGTCATTCCTTGCAATGTTTTACATTCGTCCCGGCACACTCAAACCAGAAGGCAAGGCAGATTGGCCCGAAACCTGCAAAGCCTGATGCATCACGGACTAATTCCGTGATATCCGGCAGAGATTTTCCGTTCAGGGGAGGCAACCATGTCATTGCTGACATCACTGTTACAGGCCAGCACGCGCTTTCAGCAAGCCATGGACAACCGTGCGCCGCGCACTGACGTACCCGCCGGTAAAAGCAATGAAGGCGCCGCCACAGGCGAGCCCCAGAGCAGCACCGACGACCGCTTCACGCCGTCACAGTGGCAGGAGCGCAACTCGGCCAGTCAGAAAACCCGGCAATTGCCACTGACCCAGTACAAGCAGACGGTTGCCCAGGACCTGTCCTACGTTCGTGAAACCTTGCGGCACAAACTTGCCGAATACAACGTACACCCGGCAACGGCGCTGAGCGTGAGCAAAAGCGAGCAAGGCAGCATTCAGCTGGACGGCAAAATTCCCGACCAGGTGCGGGATAGGATACAACAGGATCTCAACAACAACCGGGGATTTGGTGAGGCGTTAAGCCGCTTGAGCGTGACCGAACCCACCCTGCACTTCATGGATAATGCGCTCAAGCTCAATCAGGCTTATGGCGTGAACAATTCCCTGCTGGATTCACTGCTCAGCGAAAACCAGCAGTTCAATGGACTGCAAGATGTCATCCACCGTTATGACAGCCTTCGCCGCACCGCCACACCCGCCGAGACGGGTATCACAGCGCAGCAACGCTACGCCTTCAGCCTGAATACCCGGGCCTGAAGCCCGGGGGTAACTGCTAATCAGATCAAACCTGAAACGGGGCCGGATCACCCTTGCCCACCCGCGTAACTTCAGGCACATCACCGGTAAAGTTGACCACCGTGGTAGCCTCCATACCGCAGAAACCGCCATCAATAATCAGATCAAGCTCATGCCCGAGGGTCTCGCGAATATCGTAAGGATCGGTCAAAGGTTCGGTTTCACCCGGCAGAATCAGGGTGCTGCTCATAATCGGCTCACCCAGCTCACCCAGCAATTCCCGAACAATCTCGTTGTCCGGAACCCGGATGCCGATAGACCGCCGTTTGGGATGCAGCAACCGGCGAGGCACCTCGCTGGTCGCGTCCAGAATAAAGGTGTACGGGCCCGGCGTGAAATTCTTCAGTAACCGATACTGGGTATTGTCCACCTTGGCATAAACCCCGATGTCTGACAGGTCACGACACACCAGGGTGAAGTTGTGCTTGTCGTCCAGGCGCCGAATTCGCTTGATACGGTCTGCCGCCTGCTTGTCACCAAGGTGACAGCCCAGTGCGTAGCCTGAATCTGTGGGATAGACAATCACCCCACCCTTGCGCAAAATCTCCACCGCCTGCTTGATCAGACGCTTTTGCGGTGTTTCCGGGTGAATCTGAAAAAACTGGCTCATCCATTAGCTCCTTGTTGAAGCTTCTTGTCCATTGCTGCATCACCTTTCGACCCGCCCATACAGTTGGGCGAAACCGGAGACGCCTGACCACTGGCCGTCCACTCTTCCGGCGTATACAGATGCAATGCCAGAGCATGCACCGGCCCCGCCAGTTCATCCGCCAGAACCTTGTAAATTGCCTGGTGGCGGCGCACCTTCATCTGCCCTTCAAAATCCGCTGATACCAGCGTTACCTTGAAATGAGTTTCAGAGTTGGGTGGCACCGAATGCATATGGCTTTCGTTCTCCACAGAAATCACGCTGGCGTTAAAGCCCGCGACCAGCTTTTCCTCTATGCTTTTCTGTACTTTCATAAAACACCTACTCCGGACTTTAAGCATCAATGTCCCGACCTGCTGTATAAACAGTCTACTACAGTACGCCTCGGAACCCCGAAGCCCTTGACACAAAAGCGCCAAAGCGACACATTCCCCTGCCAGCAACCAACCCCCAGATACCCATGCACCTGTACATCGCCGAAAAGCCAAGCCTGGCCCGAGCCATTGCCGCCGCACTTCCCGGCCCCCACGAGAAAGGCCAGGGCTGGATACGCTGCGGTAAAGGACCGGATGCTGCCACGGTAAGCTGGTGTATAGGCCACCTGCTGGAGCCCGCCGAGCCGGCCCGCTATAACCCGGCCTGGAAAAAATGGCGCATTGAAGACCTGCCCATGTTCCCGGAACCCTGGCAACTGACGCCCAAAGACAGCGTGCGCCTGCAATTCAAAGTTCTTGAAGCCCTGGTTCGCAAGGCCGACCTCATCACCCACGCCGGCGATCCCGACCGTGAAGGCCAGCTACTGGTCGACGAAGTCCTGCGCTATCTCGGCACCAAGGCACCGGTAAAACGGATACTGATCAACGACCTTACCCCCAAGGCGGTAGCCCGCGCCATACAGAACCCCCGAGACAACCGGGAGTTCCGCCCACTCTCCCATTCTGCGCTGGCGAGACAGCGGGCCGACTGGCTCTATGGCATCAATCTCACCCGATTTTATACCCTCAGCTATCAAACCCGGGGCGAACAGGGCGTCTTCTCCGTGGGTCGGGTGCAAACTCCGGTGTTGGGCCTGGTGGTGGATCGAGACAACACCATCGAGCACTTCCAGCCCAAGCCCTGGTACCGGGTCGAAGCCACCTTCCAGGCCAGCGAGCCGGAGGCCGACCAGCGACCGTTCATTGCTCGCTGGTTACCCGGTGACGAATTTCAGGATCATCTGGATGAAGAAAACCGGCTGCTGGACAAGTCGGTAGCCGAGCAGATTGTCGCCGCCATCAGCGGTCGACCCGGCAGAATTGATGAAGCCCGGTTTCGCGATCGCCCGGAACCGCCGCCGTTACCTCTGTCGCTGTCTGCACTCCAGATAGAGGCTGGACGACTATACCGGATGGGCGCGAAAGACGTGCTCGACACCGCCCAAAACCTGTACGAACGCCATCAACTGATTACCTACCCAAGGTCAGACAGCCGCTACCTGCCAGAGGAGCATTTCAGCCAACGGGAGGCGGTGATTCGTGCCATCGCCCGTGTCGCCCCGGATTTGTCCGGATTCTGCGAGAAAACCGGGACAGACCGCCGCTCTGCCGCCTGGAATGACCAAAAAGTGGATGCTCACCACGCAATCATTCCCACAGTGCGGCCCGCACCAAACGGCAAGCTGTCTTCGGCCGAACAGAAAATCTACGATCTGATCAGTCGATTCTATCTGATGCAGTTTGCACCTGACGCCGTGCATCGGGAAGGCCGGCTGACGGTCGCGATTCAGGACTATCGCTTTCGCGCCACCGAGACAGCCGTGATCGAGCCAGGCTGGAAAACGCTGGAAATCCGCAAGCGGGAACCCGGGCAAGAGCCTGAAAAAGCACCATTGCCCAGACTGGACAAAGATGAACCGGTGCTTTGCAGTGGGGCCCTGGCCAGCGAGCGCAAAACCCAGCCTCCGCAACACTTCACCGATGCCACACTGCTATCAGCCATGACCAATATTGCCCGCTTTGTCGCTGACAACGAGCTGAGAAAAACACTGCGGGAAACCGATGGCCTTGGCACCGAAGCGACTCGCGCAGCCATTATCGATACGCTGTTCCGCCGCGATTACCTGTTCCGGGAAAAACGCTTTATCCGCGCCACCGACAAGGGGAAATCCCTGATCGCGGCGCTACCGGAATCGATTCGTACGCCAGATCGCACCGCTGTCTGGGAGGCCACTCTCGAGGGCGTTCGCCGGGGCGAAGAGGACCCAAGAGCGTTTCTGGAATCCCTCAAAGATGAAATCCGCGGATTCATGGCGCAAGCGCCCGCTGCGGGTTTGGCGAATACAGAGACGTCCGGCACCGCCATTCACTGCCCGAAATGCCGGGCGCCGATGGTTGAACGGGAGGGCAAGTTCGGCGCTTTTTTTGCCTGCACCCGGTACCCCGCCTGCAAGGGCACCCGCCCCCTGGAGGACCATCAACCCGAGGACGGAACCAGCCAGAAACCGGTACCCTGCCCCCACTGTTTCTCGCCCCTGGTGCGGCGCAAAAGCAAAAAAGGCTGGTTCTGGGGCTGCAGCAATTTCCCCGGTTGCCGACAAACAGTTGATGATCACAACGGCCGGCCAGCGGTGGACTTACGGAATTCTACATAACGATACTGAACGGGAACTCATTTTTTGGGATAATCCCCGACACTGCAGGGTCTGACCAAGGGCTCTGCGCTACGGTATATAAACCAGGCAACACGATCGAGGGCCAGGCTTAATGCGCATTGCTCTGCTGGAAGACGAACACGAACAGGCGCAGCACATCCAGTCCATCCTTTCAGAGAAAGGACATCACTGTGACAGCTTTCCGACCGGCCAATCGTTTCTCGGTGCCGTTTTGCACCGCAGTTATGATCTGATCATTCTGGACTGGCAGATCCCGGACATGACCGGAATTGAGGTACTCGAGAACATCCGGGCACAGCTGAAATGGCCTGTGCCGGCCGTTTTCCTGACTCAGCGTGACAGTGAAACCGACATCGTTCGTGCCCTGGATGCCGGCGCCGACGACTATATCGCCAAACCGGCACGAGCGGCTGAACTGGTCGCGCGCATCAATGCACTGGCCCGCCGCAGCAACCCGGAAATCGAAAAGGAGGTTCTGGTCTACGGGCCCTTCGAGATCAACACCAACCAACGCATAATTCTCCTGCACGGGGAGCCACTGACGCTCACCGACAAGGACTTCGACCTGACCCTGTTCCTGTTCCAGAACCAGGGCCGCCTGCTCACCCGCGAAATGCTGCTGGAGCGGGTGTGGGGATTGACCAGGGACATCAATACCCGCACGGTGGATACGCATATGAGCCGCCTTCGCAGAAGGCTCGGGCTCAACCCTGAAAACGGATTTCGCATCAAGACCATCTACCAGCGAGGCTATCGGCTCGAAGCCATCAAGCCCGGTGACGCAAACGAAATTCGGAACGATGACACTGCAAATGCCTGACGCTCTGAGCAAGCACCTGAAAACCCTGGCCTTCCTTGCACTGGCGTTCATGGTGCCAGCGACCACGGTCGCGGAGCTGTCAATCACACGGGGTTCTGCAGTATCCGGCAGCCAACAACGGGACAATGCCCCGGAGTGGGTTTATACCTTACGCCAGGGTGATACGGTTGCGAGCATAACCCAGACGCTGCTTTCCCAGCAGACCACACAGCAACGACTGCTGGAGCATAATGGCCTGGCCAGCAACGCCAAACTCGGCGCCGGGGACACCCTGCGCATTCCCGTAAACTGGCTGAAACGTCAGCCCGAACCGGCCCGGGTGATTGCGGTCACCGGCAACGTGCAACAGATCTCCGGAATGGATGGGCGAAAACTCCCTCTGTCCGAAGATTCGATTGTCCGGGTTGGCGACGAAATTCTCTCCGGTGCGGGATCGGCAACCATTGAACTGGCCGACGGCTCGGAACTTCGGATCTCCCCCAACTCCCGCCTCATGTTCAATCGACTAACCCAATATGGCAAATCCGGCATGGTCGACACCCGGCTTCGCCTGCAACGAGGTGAGGTTCACACCCGGGTTCGCCCGGTCATTGAAGGCGGGGCCCGCTTCGAAATCGAGACGCCATCCGCTGTCGCCGCCGTCCGGGGTACGGTGTTTACCATGCAAGCCAGCAGCAACGGCAGCAGCGTGCAGGTAACCGAAGGCGTGGTGGACTTCGGCCAGCCAGGCAACACCCGTCGCATTCCAGCTGGCTATGGCGCGAGCGTCTCCACCGCCAACGGAGGCGCCCTGAATATTCGACAGCTTCCGCCGGCGCCAACCATTAACCCTTTGCCATCGGTACTCACGCAGCTTCCGGCCGAACTGACCTGGCAGGCAGGCGGTTACCCGGCCTACCGGCTGGACATTTTTGACCAGGCATCCGGCACCTGGGTGCAGAGCCGGGATATAGCCGGAACCCGTTTTGACATCGCCCAACTCGACAACGGCCGCTACGAAATCCAACTCGCCGCGGTTGATCAGCGTGGTATCGCCGGAATGCCCGGCACCGCCGAACTTGAGGTAGACCTACAGGCTAGAAAGCCCGATCTCACCGCCCCGGCCGATGGCGAGAGCGTGAATGACGACATGCCGGAGTTCCGCTGGCAGCTCAATGGTGCCAACGAAGTTGCCCGGGTGGAGATCGCTGAGGATGACAGTTTCAGGCAGTTAGTAACAACCAGCGAGTGGGCGCCGGAAAGCCGTGCTCTTCCGTCGCGCCCACTGAGCCCCGGTCAGTATTACTGGCGTGTCGTCACAGAAGCGGGAGGCAGCTCTGTTGCTACCTCCGAGCCACGCAAGATTGTTGTTAATGGCACGCTGCCGCCGGTCCGGATTATCAGCGTGAACTATCTGGACAGCCAGGTTCGGGTTTTCTGGGAAAACATCGACACCGCCACGGATTACCGCCTGCAACTGGCTGAAGAGCCGGCATTTCGCAATATCATCAAGGAAGCCGATATTGCCGATACCACAGCGGCCTTGCGCCTGATTCCCGGAAGAAGGTATTTTGTCCGCGTCAAAGCGCTTTCTGACGGCCCCCTAGCCAGTCGCTGGGGCCCGGGCAGGGAGCTGTATCTCGACTAACCTTCAACGACAAAAAGGCCGATGCGAAGGGACTGGTTACCGATAACAACAACACCGTGGTCCTTGGGCCTGCTACTCGTCACCACCCTGCTACTGATTCAGGCGACTGAGCTGCCGAGTCGAATCAACGACTGGATGTATGACAGGGCGATCACAACCTGGCCAGCGCCCGTGGATGATTCCGTGGCTATCATTGCCATTGATGAATTCAGCCTGGAACAGATTGGCCGCTGGCCCTGGGACCGAAGCCTGCATGCCTCGCTGATCGACACATTGCGGCAAGCCGGTGCACAGACCATTGTGCTCGACATCCTGTTTCCGGAAGCCGGTCCGGGCGATGAGGAACTGGCCGGCGCCATGGCCCGTCACGGTAACGTTGTATTGCCCGCCTACCTTACCGCGCCAACCCTGGAACGACTGATCAGCGAACAACTCCCAACACCCAATCTGGCACGTGCCGCAGGGGCGATCGGGCATGCCCATATCGAGCTGGATACAGACGGCGTCGCCCGCGGGCTCTATCTATACAATGGCCTTGCCGGGCGGTTATGGCCGACCCTGTCACTGGCCGCGCACCTGCCAATGCCGGCACAGACACAGGCGCAATTGCCCAACTACATCAATGTCCGGGAGGATTATCGGCTGGTGCCCCTGGCAGGCGGGGCCGGCACCTTACCCACCTACTCCTACGCGAGCGTGCTGAGCCACCCGCCCTCACCGCAGGAGTTTGCCGGCAAAACCGTCCTGGTCGGCGCTACCGCTGCGGGGTTTGGCGACATACTGCCCACGCCGTTTTCCGGTCTGAGCCGGCCAATGTCCGGGGTGGAATTCCATGCCAATGTCTATTCCGCGAGCAAGCAGAATATACTGATCGTGCCGGCGGAGCCCTGGGCAGCACCCGCACTGAACCTGCTCGTACTGTTGTTGCTAGCTCTGCTTTTGCCTCGCCTGCGCCCTGCTGCCACCTTGCTGGCATGTGCGACCATTGCCGCAGGGCTGGTAGCCGGTTACGTGTTGCTGCTGATAGGGGCCCGGGTTCAGCTGTCAGTAGCGAACGCCCTGATTCTGCCGATGGCCGCGATGCCCATTGCCAGCGCACTCCGGCTTGCCATGACCAATCGCTTTCTCAACCGGCAACTGGACGAGATGACCAGAACGCCTCGGCTATCCCTGCCTGAACCTTCGAACCGGCATCCTCACCAGCTGCTGATGCACTTGCGTGCGCTGTTCCACCCACCCGGATGGCTGCTGGCCGCAGAGAATGACCTGCTGGAAGTACAGGAAATGACCCTTGCCCAGGCCCCGCCCACGGAAACGCCAGGACGGTGGGAACACCAGCAGAACCAAAGCTGGATAACGCTGATTCGTGGCGGCACCAGCTACCTGCTCGGCCTGACTCTGCCGAACGATCTCAGTCGGGAGGTCATCCAGCGCTATCTGAACCAGCTGGAGCTGGAACCCCATACAGACAGTGAAAGCCAGAAGGGCCCCCGGGAAAACATTTCGGCCCGGATCGAGAAAGTGCGCATTGCCACCCAGAAGCTTGCTGAAATGCAGGCGTTTATTCGCCACAGTTTCGAGCACATGCCCGATGGCATCATCGTGACCGATGAATTAGGGGTTATACGGTTTACCAACCGCCACATTGAAGACTGGTTTTGCGAGCCTATGCCGAGTCTCAGTGGCATGCCCCTGGCCACCCTACTCGATGGCCACGACCCCCGGGACTTACCGCCCTGGTTCGAAACCATTTCAGAGGCGCTGACCCTGAGACAAAGCCGAACCGTAGACCTGACATTGAACGGTAAAGATTTTCTCATCCACCTGGCACCTTTTGCCCTGCAAAACAGTCGCCAGTTTGGCATTATTGCCAACATCTCAGACATCTCCGAACTCCGGGAGCAGCAACGGCAGCATCGTGAGGCGATCGACTTCATCTCACACGATGTTCGCTCACCTCTGGTCTCTCAGCTGGCCCTGATTGAACAACTGAAACGGGATCCCAGCCATATTGACGCCAACCAACTCGACCAGTTGGGGCGGCTGGCACGGCGTAGCTATCATCTGGCCGAAGAGTTTGTGCAGCTGGCTCGCGCCGAGCAACTGACCGAAACCCGGTTCTACGAATGCGAATTTCTGGCGATTGTTGAGAACGCTCGGGACAGTGTGTGCGAGCAGGCCCAGGAAAAAGGCATTTCGATCGTGCTGAACGGTACCGAAGATCTGTGGCTGAAAGGCAACGCCGAACTTCTGGAACGGGCCGTCATCAATCTTTTGACCAACGCCGTGCAATACAGCCCCCCGGACTCCGCAGTCAGCGTTCACGTCTATCAGGCAGCGCATCTGGCCTGTCTGGCCATATCGGACGAGGGCTATGGCATTGATCCGGAGGAGCTGCCCTTACTGTTCGACCGCTATCATCGACAGAAGCGCAGCGAGATAGCCGGAGCGCATGGGACCGGCCTGGGGCTTTCATTCGTTAAAACGGTGGTGGAAAAACACCGAGGCGAGATCAGCGTAGACTCACGGTCGGGCGAAGGCACCACTTTCACCCTGAAGCTACCAATCGCAGACCCGATGTTCTGAACCGGCATGCCTGCTCAAGACTGGATGGTCTTGCTGACCGGCTCAGAAGGCTCACTCAGAAGACCGGCAGTGTCCTGAACCTGAATGGTGAAATACCAGGTGCCGGCGTCAAGGTTATCGACCACATAGGACATCTCTGCCTCACCACTGGCGCCATCTACGGTGATCTCTCTGGACAGATCGTCAGCATCCTGCCCATAGCGAATCACGTATCTGTCCAGTTCTCCCATCGCGATCGACTCGCCGTTTACACGAGTCATAGGCGCAGACCAGCTTAATACAGCTGAGCGCTCTGCAACCGGCTGAGCACTGCCAACACTACTTCCGGTATCGGGTAGGCTGCCAGATTGAGTGGCGGATTCACTACCGCCGGAACCACCGCCGCCGCAACCCGCGAGCACCATCCCTACCAACAACGCGGCAATCCATGCCTTTGACATATAAATGACGCGTTTCACGGCTCTTCACCACCATATTTCCGTCGATTTTGTGAAATTCTATAAAATCGGCGCAAATGATGATGCGATAAACGTCATTTTTATAGATAAAAAATCGTCATTTTTCCGTCACCATAATGCAAGACGGAAATCGAAAGGAATTGAGGGAACACCGGCACATCGCAGAGAAGCGGAAACAAAAAAGGCAGACCAGTAAAACTGGCCTGCCTTGCAAGAATCAGGGCCAGAACAAAACACTGGCCCCGGAAACGAGAAAAGCCAGCAAAAGCTGGCTTTTCTGGATTGGTAGCGGGGGCTGGATTCGAACCAACGACCTTCGGGTTATGAGCCCGACGAGCTACCAGACTGCTCCACCCCGCATCAAACTGTTTGTTAACTGGGTTGCCCCTGTCAACGTGGCGCGTATACTACCGCCGGCCCCGCACCCTGTCAATCGATATTTTCAAATAAATCGGCAGGATAGTTCAACTCCTGAACAGACGCGGAGGAACCTCCATAAACCCCGACGGCATCCAGCGCCATCTTTACCGGCCGAAAGGATCGGCGATGCTCCGGGGTCACCCCAAGGCGATTGAGCGCCTCGAGATGCACAGGCGTGGGGTACCCTTTGTGCTGGGCGAGCCCAAAACCCGGAAACCGGAGATCCAGCTCCTCCATTTCCAGATCCCGCGTTACCTTTGCCAAAATGGAGGCAGCACTGATTGCCTCAACCCGACTATCACCTTTGATCACGGGCTCGGAAGACCAGCGCCACTTCGGGCACCGGTTCCCGTCCACAAGAACATACTCCGGGACTATCGAGAGCCCTTCAACGGCCCGCGTCATGGCCAGCATGGTCGCCTGGTAGATGTTCAGCTCGTCGATTTCACTGGCCTCGCATCGACCCAGGCTCCAGGAAGCCGCGTTCTCCAGGATATCGTCGTACAATCGCAGGCGTTTCTTCTCGGTGAGTTTTTTGGAATCCGCCAGCCCCGGGATAGGCCGGGCGGGATCAAGAATCACGGCGGCGGTCACAACCGCCCCGATAAGCGGGCCACGCCCCACCTCGTCCACGCCCGCCAGCAGGGAGCCACGATAGGAACATTCAAAAGGAGGAAGTACCTTGGCCGCCATCAGCTTCGGGTCTCCAACAGCTCAGACACCGCTGCCGCCGCACGTTCGTCGGCGCCCTGGCGCAGCGTCTGGTGCAACTCCAGAAACGCCTGGTGCAGCCTGTCGCGCTCCTGTTCGTTTTCCAGCCTTTCCAGAACCGCCGCCCCCAACTTCTCCGGCGTTGCGTCGTCCTGTAACAACTCGGGCACCAGTTGCTCCTGGGCCAGCAAATTAGGAAGCGCCACCCAGGGAACCTTGACCAATCGGGACAGTATCTTGTAACTGAAATCGCTGAGCCGGTAACCTACCACCATCGGTTTTTTCAGTAACATCGCCTCCAGTGTCGCGGTACCTGATGCCAGCAGCACCACATCGCTGGCAGCCATCACATCCCTCGACCGACCACGAACCAGCGTGACCGGCAAGCTCACCTCCAGGGATTCAACCAGATCACGCACCTGCCGCTCACGGTCCCGATTGACGCAGGGAATAACCAGCTGCAGATCCGGGCGACGAGCCTGGAGCCAACGGGACGCCTCGAGAAACAGAGTGCCGAGGCGCTCAACCTCACCACCCCGACTACCCGGCAATACCGCCAGCACAGGTTTATCCACCTCAAGACCGAGGCTCTCACGCGCAGCCAGAGTATCCGGTTCCAGCTCTATCCTGTCAGCCAGGGGGTGCCCCACAAACGACACGGGCACATGATGCTCCTCATAAAACCGGGCCTCAAAGGGGAACAACGTCAGCATAAGGTCCACAGACTTGGCAATCTTGAAGATACGCTTCTGGCGCCAGGCCCAAACCGAAGGACTTACGTAGTGTACCGAGGGGATGCCTGCTTCCCGGCACCGACGTTCGATGGCCAACGTAAAATCCGGTGAATCGATTCCAATCACAACATCCGGAGGGGTGGTAAACAGATAATCCAGCAAGCGCGCACGGATACTGAACAACTCACGGATCCGGCCAAGCACTTCCACCAGCCCCATCACGGAAAGCCGTTCCATTGGCACCAGCGAATGAAATCCTTCAGCAATCATTTCATCACCGCCGATGCCGACAAAACGAGCCTTCGGGTAACGCTTTCTTAGCGCACGAATCAGTCCGGCACCGAGAATATCTCCCGATGCCTCGCCGGCAATGATGGCGATGGTTCGCCCTGAGAATGTGGCCGAATTGGCCTTTAGCTGTGTCACCAGCGGCCTCCGGCTGGCTTAACGGATGATGCCGCGATCCGCTGCTTTGAGCGAGTCAATCAGCGGGAGAACCTCAGGGACATCGGCAAAGTTGCGCTCAAGCTCTTCGATGGCCTGCTCGGTCGTCAGACCCTGGCGGTAAACCACCTTGTAGGCTCTGCGGAGACTCAGGAGCGTATCCTTGGCAAAACCACGACGCTTCAGCCCTTCCACATTCATTCCATGAGGTTGGGCAGACTGGCCGCTGGCCATGACATAGGCGGGAATATCCTTGAGCACGATACTGCCCCCGGCAGCCATGCTGTGGGGCCCGATATGGCAGAACTGATGCACCATGGTACCGCCGCCCAGAATGGCATGATCTCCTACCGATACATGCCCTGCCAGCGTGGCACAGTTGGCCAGAATGGTATGGTCGCCGACAATACAGTCGTGGGCCACGTGCACATAAGCCATCAGCAAATTACCATTACCGATCCTGGTCTCACCCCGGTCCTGAATGGTGCCACGATGAATAGTGCAATTCTCGCGGATAACATTGTCATCACCAATGACCAGCTTGGTCGGCTCACCAGCGTATTTCTTGTCCTGGCATTCTTCGCCGATGCTGGAGAACTGGAAGATTCGGTTGTTGCGGCCAATCACCGTCGGCCCCTTGATGACCACGTGAGAGAGAATCTCGGTACCTTCACCAATCTCCACCCCCGGACCAATATAGCTCCAGGGGCCAACCGTCACGTTATCCGCCAGTTTGGCTGACGGGTCCACAATCGCTTGAGGATGGACACCCGACCAGTCATTTGTCGCCATCAAACTTCTCTCTCAGCGGTAAGTATTTCTGCCACGCATACTACCTCGCCATCTACGAGGGCACGGCAATCAAACTTCCAGATACCGCGCTTGCCAGAGATAAACTCAGACTCCATATCCAAGCGATCACCCGGTAAAACGGGGCGCTTGAAACGCGCTTTACTGGATCCAGCCAGATATTGTACCACGCCGTCCGACGGTTTCCGTTCCACAGTCACAAAACCAAGAATCCCCGACAATTGCGCCATGGCTTCAATGATCAGGACACCCGGCATAATCGGATTGTCCGGAAAATGACCAGTAAAAAAGGGCTCATTGAACGATACATTCTTGTACCCCTTGATCGACTTCCCTTTTTCGACCTCAGTTACCCGATCCACCAGCAAAAAGGGGTAACGGTGCGGCAGGTACTCCAGAATTTCATCGATGTGCATCATCTTGATCGGCCTCAGCCCTCTAATTTCTTTTCCAGTTCTTTGATCCGTCGCGCCAGAGCATCCAGTTGGCGAAAACGGACGGCATTTTTCCGCCATTGGCGATTGGTATCCGCACTGGTGCCGGAGGAGTAGACCCCCGATTCACGAATATCACCCGTTACCAGGGTCATGCCGGTGAGGTGAACCTGATCGGCTATCTCAAGGTGGCCAGCCACGCCAGAGGCGCCACCAAACACGCAGTGATTGCCAATCCGGGTGCTACCTGCAATTCCGACTTTGGCCGCCATTGCGCTGTGATCACCAATCTGTACGTTGTGGGCAATCTGAATCAGATTGTCCAGCTTTACGCCGTTACCTATTGTGGTGTCGTCCAGGGCGCCACGGTCTATGGTGGTATTGGCGCCAACCTCCACATCGTCGCCCAGCACCACGGCACCAAGCTGCGCGATGCGGTGCCAGACACCTTTTTCGTTGGCAAAGCCGAAGCCGTCGGAACCAACCACCGCACCACTGAGAATGTGACAGCGCTTACCGACTACCACATCATGTGCAAGCGTGACCCGGGGCCGAAGGATACTGTCGTCCCCGATACTCGCTCTCGCACCGACAAAACCACCAGCACCGATCGCTACGCGCTCACCAATACAAACCCCGGCCTCAATCACAACATGCGGGCCTATGGATGCAGATTCAGGAATACTGGCAGACTCATCAACCACGGCAGTTGGATGAATGCCCGGGGAAGCCTTGGGAGCCGGATCAAACCAATGACTGAGGTGAGCATAGCCCAGGTAGGGATTGTCCAGTAACAGGACATTGGTCGGAACATCATCCGCCGCAGCCGAGGACACAATCACCGCTGACGCCCGGGTATCTTTTAGGTACTTGGCATAGGAGGGATTTGCCAGAAAACTGATCTGGCCCGGAACCGCCGCCTGCAAGGTGGCAAGCCCGGTAATACGGATATCGGGGTCTCCCCGGAGGCTCGCTCCCAATGCCTCGGCAATCTCCTGCAGCCGATAGGACTTCTGTGTCATCGTTTTCTCCAAACACAGGGGCCGGGGAGCCCCTTTCTACATCACTGGTTCAGTTTTTCAAGCAGTTGTGTGGTCAGATTCATCTCCGGCTTAACGTAAACCACCGCTTCGCTGGGAAGAATCAGATCAAGGTCATTTTCTTCCAGGAGTTCCTTCACAGCGGCGTCCACCTCAGGGCGCGCACCTTCCAGAAACTGCTGCTTGCGCTGGTTAACGGTGGCGTCGAGGCGCTGCTTGAGGAAATTAAATTCCTTTACCTTTTCCTGAAACTCGGCGGCCAACTGATTACGCTCGCTCTCGTTCATCATGGCGCCGTCCTTCTCCAACCGATCCTTTAACTTGCGGGCGGCCTCCTGAGCTTCACGCACCTGGGCTTCGTCGCCGGCAAAATCCTGCTGGAGTTTTTCGCTGAAGGCCTGGGCATCATTGGAAGAGAACAGGGCCTGGCGCAGATCCACCACACCAATACGGGTCTCCGCCGCCACCTGGGCCGAGAAGGCCATAAGAGCGGCGGCAAGGATAGTCATCAAACGGGTCATCAATCTTCTCCTTTGTTTCATTCTTTCTTTTTTTATAGCCCGGTCAGAACGTCTGCCCCAGTGAGAACTGGAAGACCTGGGTATCGTCACCGGATTTATCGTTCAGCGGCTTGGCCAGACTGAAAGCCAATGGACCTACCGCGGTGATCCACTGGAAACTGATACCGGCTGAAGTCCGTACCTCACCCAACTCAGGGTCAAAACCTCTTTCGGTATCAAACACCTGACCGGCATCGACAAAGAAGGACGTACGCATCGAACGCGAATCTCCTGCAAAAGGCGTCGGGAAGATCAACTCCAGCCCGCCTTCTGTCAGAACGTTACCACCGAACGGATCGGGATCCGAGAAGTCGCCTGCTGCACGCTCCGCCTTGTTACCCAAAGAGTTTGCTTCATATCCCCGAACAGAGCCATAGCCCCCGGAATAGAAATGCTCGAAGAACGGCATCTGACTGCGGTCACCGTAGCCATCCCCATACCCGATCTCCGATCGCGCTCTGAAGACCCAGTTGGCGGAATCTGTCAGCGGGAAATAGAAATCCGTTTTGTGGGTCGCCTTGTAGAAGGTCAGGTCACTGCCTGGAACAGCGACATCCAGCGACAGGGAATGACTGTAACCGTTGGTTGGCAAGACACCTCGGTTGAGCGTACTCCGCCGCCAGCTACCAAACAGGAAGTAATTGGTGAACGAATCGCCTTCGTCGGCGATAAAATCGCGAACTTCCTGGGCTGAGAATACACCCGGCTTAATGTTTGATTGGGTAACGCCAGCACCGAAGTTCAAACGAGTGATGGAGTCTGTCGGATACCCGAACGTTACCCGACCACCGTATTCATCCAGCAGGTAGGAGGAAATATCCTCTTCCTCGTAATCGGTCTCACGGGCAAACAAACTGAAGCCCCGGCTTACCCCGTCCACCGTATAGTATGGATCCAGATAAGACACATTGGCGCTTTTCACCGAATCGCTGACGTTCACACCAAACGAAACGCGCTTGCCGGTACCGAAGAAATTGTTCTCCGAGACCGAGGCACCCAGGATTACGCCGGAATTTTGCGAGAAGCCCACCGACGCGGACAAGCTGCCCGTTGGTTGCTCCTGCACGCTGTAGTTCACATCAACCAGATCGTCGGTGCCGGGTACCGGAACCGTTTCGACATCGACCGTCTGGAAAAACCCAAGGCGCTCGAGACGGGTTTTGGAGAATTCGATGCGGTCGGACGAGGCTACCCCACCCTCCATCTGGGTCATTTCCTGGCGCAACACCTCATCCTTGGTGGACACGTTGCCATCGAAGTTCACCCGGCGGACATAGGCTCGCTTGCCGGGCTCCACGAAGAAGGTAACAGCAGCTGTATTGTCTTCACCCGGCTCAGGTACCGCGTTGACGTTGGCGAACGCATAGCCTTCGCGACCGAGCCGGAACGAGAGCGCTTCGGAAATCGCCGTCATCTGTGCACGGGAGAATACATCCCCTTCTTTAACCGGAATGAATTTCCGGAGCTCCTCCTCACCGACAATCAGCTCACCGCGCAAGCGAATGTCGGAGATGGTGTACTGGGGGCCTTCATTAACGGCGATGGCGATAAAGACTTCCTGCTTGTCCGGCGAGATGGACACCTGGCTGGATTCAACGTTGAAGTCCAGATAGCCGCGATCAAGATAAAACGAACGCAGAGACTCCAGATCCCCGCTCAGACGTTCCCGGGCGTATTTATCTTTATTGGTCAGCGAGTTCCACCAGCTACTGGTACGCAACTCGAAGAGGCCGATGAGTTCTTCATCACTGAAATCTTCGTTCCCAACAATATTGATGTGCTGAATGGCAGCGACAGAACCCTCGTTGATGTCCAGGCGAATAGCAACACGGTTCCTGGGTAACTCTTCCGCGGTGGCTTTTACTCTTGCGTTGTAGCGGCCCTGGGCGATGTAGGAGCGAAGGATCTCCAGTTCCAGTTTCTCCAGGGTAGCACGCCGAAATACCTGACCTTCCTCCAGGCCCGCACCGGCCAGGGCATCCATCAGCATCTCGGTTTCGATATTCTTGTTACCCTCGATCTCAATGGAGGAAATCGACGGGCGTTCACGCACCGACAGAATCAGCACGCCTTCATCACGACTGGCCTGAATATCCGTAAACAATCCGGTCCGAAACAGATCCTTGATGGCGTCGGCCAACCGGGTCTCGTCCATACGCTCGCCGATGTTCACCGGAAAAGCCGAAAACACAGAACCCGCTGAAACCCGCTGAAGGCCCTCTACCTCGATATCCGCAACCGTGAATTCATCCGCCAGCGCTGGCTTTATACCGGTTGCGGTAATTGCTAGGCCAACGGCTACAGCTAGAAGGGAACGTCTCATTCAGTTATTTCGCCTGGTTAATGTGCGGTAAGGAGCCCGCAATTCTCACAACCGCATCAGGTCGTTGTAAAGAGCAAACACCATTAAAGTCAGTATCAAAGCCATACCGATTCGTAATCCAAAGGCCTGGGCCTGCTCGGAAAGTGGCTTCCGGCGAATGGCTTCGATGGTGTAGTACACAATGTGCCCACCATCCAGAACCGGAACGGGGAGCAGGTTAAGCACGCCAAGACTGACACTCAGATACGCCAGAAAGCGCACAAAGTCTTCGAACCCCGAGCTGACACTCGCCTCGGCAACCCGGGCAATGGTAATCGGTCCACTGAGATTGGTCGGAGACAGCAGCCCGGTGACCATCTTTTTAATCGCCACCAGGGTCAGGCGGGTGTCGGCCCAGGTTTCATTCACAGCATTCGGTATCGCCGCCAACGGCCCGTAGCGGACCTCCCGCAACAGTTCATCAGGCCAGTTCACTGCGCTTACGCCGGCACCTACGAAACCAACGACCTGACCATCCTCAAGCGTTCTCGAAGCAGGTGTTACCGGAACATTCAATTCATCGCCAGAGCGCTCGATGGTCAGTTCCAGAGTCTGTTCCGGGGCATTCCGAATATGCTCCACCAGAGCAAACCAGTCCGGTACCGGCTCGCCATCAACAGCCAATATGCGGTCACCGCCTTGCAGCCCGGCCGCATTTGCCCGACCATCGGCAGTCACCTCACCCAGCACCGCGGGCACATCCGGACGCCAGGGGGATATCCCGAATTCCGCCAGCGGGTTCGGAGTATCATCACTCAGACGCCAGCCGTCCAATGGACCCGCCACAGTGCCCCTGGAACCATCCTGGGAAATCTCCAGCGAGACCTGACCGTGCTCTCCCGCCCTTTCGAGCAGCCGCATGTTAACGTCTCGCCAGGACGTCACCCGGTGGCCGTCAACGGCATGGATCTCCATTCCGCTTTCCAGCCCTGCCCGTTCGGCAACACTGCCCTGGGCCACCTCACCGACCACGGGAGCAACCGTGGTAACACCAACCACGCTCAACACCCAGTACGCGAGAATCGCGAACAGAAAATTGGCAATTGGACCGGCAGCAGCAATGGCGATGCGCTGGGAGGGCGGTTTGGAGGTAAACGCCTGATCACGAAGCTCTTCCGGTACCGGCCCTTCCCGCTCATCCAGCATTTTCACGTAGCCACCCAGGGGGATGGCCGCTACCGCAAATTCGGTGCCGTGACGGTCATACCATGAGAACAATGGCTTGCCAAAACCCACGGAAAAACGAAGCACCTTCACACCGAATCGGCGTGCCACCCAGAAATGGCCGTATTCGTGCAGCGTTACCAGAATTCCAAGGGTAAGCGCCAGTGCCAGTACGGTTTGAATGATCTGCATAGACGTTCCGGTTTATGGCTGAATGGGCGGCCTGTCAGGCCCAGAGACGTCAGACAGCCAGCAGGCTGATCTGTTCCCTGGCCCGGCGGCGAGCCTCGGCATCTTTGGCGAAAATGGTGTCGAAGCTATCCGCCGGTACAACCTCTGTGGCCGTCAGGGTTCGCTCTATAATAACGGGGATATCGGCAAAGCACAGCCGGCCTTCCAGAAACGCCGCCACTGCAACCTCGTTCGCGGCATTGAGTACCGAAGGCGCTGTACCGCCTGCAGCAAAGGCTTCGGCCGCAAGGCGCAAACAGGGGAAACGCTGCAAATCCGGGCGTTCAAAGTGAAAACGGCCAATGGCGAATAAATCCAGGGGCGCGACACCAGCCTCAATACGCTCAGGCCAGGCCAGACCATTGGCAATGGGGGTGCGCATATCCGGGCTTCCCAACTGGGCAAGCACCGAGCCGTCGGCATATTCAACCATGGAGTGAATGATGCTTTCGGGGTGGACATGAACCTGCACGTTTGCCGGCGTAGTATTGAACAGCCAGCAGGCTTCAATCAACTCCAGGCCTTTGTTCATCAGGGTTGCAGAGTCCACAGAAATCTTCTGACCCATTGACCAGTTAGGGTGGGCGCAGGCCTGTGCCGGCGTCACCGCCCGTAAGTCCTCAGCCGCATACTCCCGGAAAGGTCCACCGGAGGCGGTCAGAAGGATACGGGTAATACCCGCGCCGCGAGGGTCTCGCACCTTGTCTGCCGGCATACACTGAAAAATGGCATTATGTTCAGAATCAATGGGCAGCAGCTCGGCCCCGTGACGCTCAACCGCATCCATAAACAGTTTGCCGGACATCACCAACGCTTCTTTGTTGGCGAGAAGAACGCGTTTGCCGGCCCGGACTGCGGCCAGCGTTGGCGCCAGGCCGGCAGCGCCGACAATGGCAGCCATCACGGTGTCCGACGCCGCCGAAGCCGCCACCTCACAGAGCCCCGTTTCTCCCGCCAGCACGCGGGTCTCGGGCATATCCGCCAACAACGCCTTCAGGCGTTCAGCAGCTTCTGCATCGGCCATCACCGCAACGGCCGGTCGAAATTCACGGCACAGGGTTGCCAATTCATCCGCCCGGGTTCCTGCGGTCAGGGCATACACTGAAAAACGGCCTGGATGCCTGCGAATAACATCCAGGGTACTCAAGCCAATGGAGCCGGTTGCGCCGAGAACCGTAATCGAGCGTTTCGTCATGCCACGACCTGGCCGGCGGTCAACCAGCCCAACAGAGTAATCATCAGGGCAAATACCGGAATGGCCGCGGTGAGGCTGTCGATACGATCCATAATGCCGCCATGCCCGGGCAGCAGCTGACTGCTGTCCTTGATGCCTCGAAAGCGCTTCAGCATGCTTTCAAGTAAATCTCCAAGAACCGAGACAAAACCGGTCACCAGACTTGCCACCACCAACAGCATGGCTTCCGCGACACCTGCGTTGGCCAGAAGGCTGGCCACAATGGCGAGTAAGGCCACTGCAGCCAATCCTCCCCATACGCCAGCCCAGGATTTGCCGGGACTGACGCGAGGCGCCAGCTTGGCTTTACCAAAGGCGCGGCCGGCAAAATAGGCGCCGATATCAGCCACCCACACCACCAGAAAAATATACAGAATAACGACCAGATTGTTGGCCACGTCGCCAAACTGGAAGCCGCCATTGCGAAGGTGATTCAGGCCCACCCACGCGGGCACCAGTACCATGAACCCCATCAGCGCCCTGACCGGGATAGCGCCCCAGCACTCGGATCCGGCGGGATACCGTCTGACCAGCCAGAAACAAACCAGCCACCAGGCAATCGCCAGCCAAAGCACCAACAATGCTGGCAGGTCACCCAGGGCATAGAGAAGCGCCGCCATAACCAGTGCATACCCGACGCGTCCGGGCTGGCTTTCGATTCCGGACATATTGGCCCATTCCCAGGCCCCTAACGTGATGATGGCGCCGGTAAACAGGGCGAACCCCAGAGGCGGAAGGAAAAAAATACCACCGATTGCAATCGGCGCCAGGATGAGTGCGGTAATGATTCGGGTTTTAAGCACGGTATTGGTCGCTTGGTCGTTATTGTTGTGCAGCGCGAGCAGCAATCTGGTCGTCGGTCTGACCGAAACGGCGCTGTCGATGGGCATAGGCATCAAGCGCCTTGAGCATTTGCTCGCGCTTGAAATCCGGCCAGAACACCTCGGAAAAGTAGAATTCGGTGTAGGCCAGGTGCCATAACAGGAAATTGCTGATGCGCTGTTCGCCTGCTGTCCGGATAAGGAGATCCGGCATGGGAAGATCACCGATGCTCAAGTGCTCCTGGATCAGGTCATCGGTGATATCTGACGGTTCCAGCTGACCCGCCTTCACTTGCTCCGCCACCTTACGGGTCGCCTGGGTTATGTCCCAATGGCCACCGTAATTGGCCGCAATCACCACCGTCATACGGGTATTGTCACGGGTCAGGGCCTCGGCTTTCTCCATATGTTCCTGGAGCGCTGGATTGAAGGCTGAACGATCACCGATAATCCGTAGGCGGATATTGTTGCGATGTAGTTTACGGACTTCCCGCTCCAATGCGATCAGGAACAGACGCATAAGAGCTGATACTTCGTCCTTGGGCCGGCGCCAGTTCTCGCTGGAAAAGGCAAACAGGGTCAATACCTCCACGCCCTCTTTGGCGCAGGTTTCCACCACCGCCTTGACCGCATCCACCCCGGCCTTGTGGCCCGCCACTCCCTTAAGCCGGTGCGCTTTGGCCCAGCGGTTATTGCCATCCATGATAATGGCGACATGCCGGGGGCAGTTATCTGCTGCCACCGGAATTTCTGCGGTAACTTTTGCCGTCATGAAATCCTCTGTGCGGCGGGACTCCCCCGCCGCTGATCCTGCTCCTGAATGAACCCGGGCGCTTAAACCGCCATCAGGTCCTCTTCCTTCGACTTCAACATCTTTTCAACTTCGGCGATGTATTTGTCGGTGAGCTTCTGAATTTCATCTTCGCCACGGTGCTGATCGTCTTCGCTGATCTCCTTTTCCTTAACCAGCTCTTTGATCATGTGATTAGCATCGCGACGAGCGTTACGAATAGACACCCGACCGTGCTCCGCATCAGCCTTTGCCTGCTTGACCATTTCTTTACGGGTCTCTTCGGTCAGCATCGGCATGGGCACGCGGATGATGTCGCCACTGGTGGCCGGATTCAGGCCAAGGTCAGACGTCATGATCGCCTTTTCAATCGTGGGCACCAGATTCTTTTCCCAGGGCGCAACGGTCAACGTCCGGTTATCTTCCACGTTCACGCTGGCCACCTGCTTCAGCGGTGTTTCCTGACCGTAGTAGTTCACCATTACGCTGTCCAGGATCGCCGGATGGGCACGCCCGGTACGGATTTTATTGAAAGCCGAGTGCAGAGCTTCCAGGCTCTTTTTCATTTTCTTTTCGGCTTCAGCTTTGATGTCGTTAATCACGTCAGCTTCCTCAATTCGTTCGTCTGGTTCCATGCAGGAAGCCGGCACTTCAGGCGCCGGCAGCCTTATTCATTCAATCAATGTGCCTTCCCGTTCCCCGGTCACAATGCGCGTGAGCACACCGGGGCGGTTCATGTCGAAGACCCGCAGCGGCATACCGTGATCCCGCGCCAGGCAGATGGCCGTGAGATCCATCACGCCCAGCTTCTTGTCCAGAACCTCATCATAGGTCAGGTGATCGTATTTTACTGCGGTAGGATCAAGATGGGGATCAGCCGAGTAAACGCCATCTACCTTGGTTGCCTTCAGCACTGCGTCAGCCTCAATTTCAATGCCTCGCAGGCAGGCCGCCGAGTCCGTGGTGAAGAACGGGTTGCCGGTACCCGCACTGAAGATGACCACGTCACCTTCCTTGAGATCCCGCACCGCACGGCGACGGTCATAATGCTCAACAATACCGCTCATGGGGATAGCAGACATCACGCGGGTACGGATGTTCGAGCGCTCCAGCGCATCACGCATGGCCAGGCCGTTCATGACCGTGGCCAGCATCCCCATGTGGTCTCCAGTCACGCGATCAAGGCCTGCCGCATTGAGGGCTGCACCGCGAAACAGGTTGCCACCGCCAATGACCAGCCCCACTTGAACACCAATGCCAATAAGGGCACCGATTTCCAGGGCCATACGATCAAGAACTTTGGGATCAATACCGAAATCGTGCTCTCCCATCAGGGCTTCGCCACTGAGCTTGAGCAGAACACGCTTGTATCTGGGCTGGTTTTTCGAAGATGTCGGCATGGTGGTCCCCTTCTCGTCTGTTGGCTATCCGGCGCAAACCCGTTGCAGGCTTGTATCTGACATACTCCTCAAAAAAGGGGTATCTCAGATACAAGCCCGCCACGAAAGCCGGGCGAACCCGGCTGACGTGGCAGACTCAGGTGGCACTGCCATATTGCACGGCAGTGCCTCGAAGAGGAATCAGGCCTTGCCTGTGCCAGCGGCAGCAGCCACTTCAGCAGCAAAATCCACTTCTTCTTTCTCGATGCCTTCACCCACTTCCAGGCGAATGAAACCAACCAGGTCGCCACCGGCCGACTTGATCAGGTCACCCACTTTCTGGTCCGGGTTCTTGACGAACGGCTGCTCAACCAGGCTGTTTTCAGCCAGGAACTTCTTGATGCGGCCACCCATCATCTTTTCAACGATCTCAGCAGGCTTGCCTTCCATATCCGGCTGGGCCTTGATGATCTCTTTCTCTTTTTCCAGCTCTTCAGCCGGCATGTCGTCAGGCTTACCAACGCGCGGGTTAACAGCAGCAACGTGCATGGCGATATCGCGAGCCAGCTCTTCGTTACCTGCAGTCAGGGCAACAACGGAAGCGATCTTGTTGTTGCTGTGCACGTAACCACCCACAACCGGGCCTTCAACCTTGATGATGCGACGAACGGTGATGTTTTCACCGATCTTCTGAACCAGCGCCTCACGCTTGGCTTCCAGGTCGCCTTCCATCAGCTTGGCAACGTCAGTTTCGCCCTTCTCGAAGGCAACATTCAGAACGTCGTTGGCGAAGTTCATGAAGTTGTCGTCGCGAGCAACGAAGTCAGTTTCGGAGTTCACTTCCAGAATGAAGGCCACGGTGTTGTCGTCAGACACCTTGACCAGAGACACGCCTTCAGCGGCAGTACGGCCGGCCTTCTTGGCGGCTTTCAGACCGGAAGACTTGCGCAGCTCTTCAATCGCAGTTTCAACATTGCCTTCAGCTTCAACCAGTGCTTTTTTGCACTCCATCATGCCAAGGCCAGTACGCTCACGCAGCTCTTTGACCATTGCAGCGGTAATTGCAGCCATGTTCAATCCTCTTGTCTTTTCCGAATTCGGTGGGGAGGTATACCCGCATATACAGGCGGGCATACCTTACAACTCAAACGTTAAGCCTGGATGTTACTCGGCGGCCGGAGCAGCGCCTGCAGCATCTTCGCTGACTTCAACAAACTCGTCAGCGCCAGCGCCGGCAGACTGGGAAGCTTCCAGACAGGTATCGGCAACGGCTTTCACGTAGATCTGGATAGCGCGGATGGCGTCATCGTTACCCGGGATTACGTAATCAACACCATCGGGATCGCTGTTGGTATCAACAACACCGATAACAGGAATACCCAGCTTGTTGGCTTCCTTGATGGCGATACGCTCGTGGTCTACGTCGATAACGAACAGGGCATCCGGCAGGCCACCCATATCCTTGATACCACCGATGGAGCGCTCGAGCTTATCCATCTCACGGGTACGCTCAAGGGCTTCTTTCTTGGTCAGCTTGTCGAAAGTACCGTCCTGGCTCTGAGCTTCCAGATCACGATAGCGACGGATAGACTGACGGATGGTCTTGTAGTTGGTCAGCATACCACCCAACCAGCGATGGTTAACGTAAGGCTGACCGGAACGCTGAGCTTCTTCCTTGATGATCTTGGAAGCCGCGCGCTTGGTACCAACAAACAGGATCTTGTTCTTGTTCTCAGCCAGAGACTGAATGAAGTTCAGCGCTTCATTCATGGCCGGAACAGTCTGCTCCAGGTTGATGATATGAATCTTGTTACGGGCGCCGAAGATGAACTTCGACATTTTCGGGTTCCAGTAGCGAGTCTGGTGACCGAAGTGAGCACCTGCCTTGAGCAGGTCACGCATATTTACCTGAGCCATGATAGTTACCTTTTAGCTTCGGGTTAGTCCTCCACGCGTCCGATTGACCCAACCAGCCTCCTTTAAACAGGAGCCGGCACCCTGGGACAACGTGCTGACACGTGTGTGAATTTGCCGGATTCGTTTCCGGCGGGCGCGTTTATACCACAAAGCGCCTGCCGCACGCCATTATTTTTGCCCCGTAACTTAACCCGCAGCTATGGCATCCATAGCACCACCCCACCTTGTACCTTACCCACATGCCCCTTAAAATTGCTGTTTGACGCAAATCAACAGGAAGTCCGATGCAGGTATCTATCAAGACCCCCGAAGAAATCGAAAAGATGCGCGTAGCCGGCCGCCTGGCTGCTGAAGTTCTGGAGATGATCGACGAGCACGTAAAGCCCGGCGTAACCACCGAGGAACTCGACCGCATCTGCCACGACTACATTGTGAACGAGCAGAAAGCCATTCCGGCCCCGCTCAATTACAAGGGATTTCCGAAGTCTATCTGCACCTCGGTCAACCACGTTGTCTGCCACGGCATCCCTTCAGACAAGAAAGTACTGAAAGACGGCGACATCATTAATATCGATGTGACAGTTATTAAAGACGGCTACCACGGCGATACCAGCAAGATGTGGGTTGTCGGCAAGCCCAAGCCCGGCACCGAGCGACTGGTCCAGATTACCCAGGAGTGCCTCTATAAAGGTATCGAACTGGTCAAGCCGGGCGCACGCTTGGGCGACATCGGCCATGTGATCCAGCAGCACGCCGAAAAACACCGCTACTCGATCGTTCGGGACTACTGCGGCCATGGCATTGGCGCGGTATTCCACGAAGAGCCACAGGTGATGCACTACGGCAAGCCCGGCACCGGCCTGGAACTGAAAGAAGGCATGACCTTCACCATCGAACCCATGCTGAACCAGGGCAAGTACCACACCAAGATGCTGGCCGACGGCTGGACCGCCGTGACCAAGGACCACAAGTTGTCCGCCCAGTGGGAACACACCATCCTGGTAACTGCCGATGGCCACGAAGTACTGACCAAGCGATCGGAAGAGTCCATCTAAGTGGACCGGAGTGAGCTGGAGTCCCGCATCAGTAACGACACCTCACCGGTGTTTGCCGCACGCGAACTCTTGCGGGAAAGCTACAACGCTGATGCTGAGGCATTTCAGCAAGGCGCCGATGTCCGTGCCCTGGTTCTCGCCAGGGCCAACACCATCGACAAGGTTCTCCGGCTGATCTGGAACCGATACCCGTTCTCCCGCTCCGCAGACATTGCACTGGTGGCCGTGGGGGGGTATGGCCGGGGCGAGCTGCACCCTCATTCCGATATTGACCTGCTGATCCTGACCCGCAATGGCATAGAAGAGGACTGGCAGGAAGACCTGGGAGCGTTTGTCACCCTGCTCTGGGACCTCAAACTGGATATTGGCCACAGCGTTCGCAGCCTGGCGGAATCCATCCAGGCCGCCCGGGAAGACATCACCATTCTGACCAACCTGCTGGAAACACGCACGATCGCAGGCCCGGATGGTTTACGGGCTGAACTCAGTGAGATGGTGTATTCGGACGACGTCAGCTCCGATCGGGACTACTTCCTCGCCAAACGTGAAGAACAGCAGCAACGTCACAAGAAGTACGGCGACACGGAATACAATCTGGAGCCCAACGTCAAAGGCTCTCCTGGCGCCCTTCGGGATATCCAGACCATCGGCTGGATCACCAAGCGCCATTTCGGCCTGCAGAATATTGCCGACCTCACCCGCTTCAGCATCCTGACCGAAGAAGAGCACCAGATTCTGTACCAGGGGGAGACCTTCCTCTGGCGGCTCCGATTTGGCCTTCAACTGCTGGCCGACCGCAATGAAAATCGACTGTTATTTGACCACCAGCGCGCCCTGGCACAAATGCTCGGTTACCAGGACGAAGGTAAACGTCTGGGCGTAGAGCTGATGATGCAGCAGTACTACCGCACTGTGCTTGCACTGGCGGAGCTGGCCGACGTGATCCTGCAGTATTATGACGAAGCCATCATTGGCAGCGGCGGCGAAGATGAAATCCGCCCCCTGAACAAACGTTTCCAGGTTCGCAACCTTTACATTGAAGCGGTGAACAATCAGGTGTTCGCCTACGCCCCGTACGCGATCATGGAAATCTTCGTGCTGATGGCGCAACACCCGGAGATCAAAGGTATCCGGGCCACCACGATTCGCTCACTCCGGGCCCACAGGCATCTGATTGATGACGCGTTCCGGTCTGACCTGGCCGTCACCACGCTGTTTATGGAGCTGCTACGCACGCCCCACGCCCTGGACCAGACTCTGTCGGCCATGAAGAAGTACAACGTGCTGGGCCGCTACCTGCCGGAGTTCGGCCAGATCATCGGGCAGATGCAACACGACCTTTTCCATATCTATACGGTAGACGCCCACACCATGCGGGTGATCCGCAATATGGTGAGGCTCAACAGCACCGAGGCCCGAACCGAATACCCCCTGGCCTCGCGCCTGATACACCGGCTACCCAAACTGGAAACCTTGTTTATTGCCGGCCTCTACCACGACGTGGCGAAAGGCCGGGGCGGCGACCATTCCGAGCTTGGCGCCATTGATGCCGAAGCCTTTTGCGAGCGGCACCATCTCAGTGAACGGGACACCCAACTGGTGTCCTGGCTGGTGGAAAACCACCTGTTGATGTCGATGACCGCGCAGCGCAAGGATATTTCCGACCCGGACATCATTCAGGCCTTTGCCCGCGCGGTACCCAGCCTCGCCCACCTGGACTATCTCTACATCCTCACGGTTTGCGATATCAGTGCCACCAATCCCAAACTGTGGAACACCTGGCGCGCGTCGTTGTTGCGCCAGCTTTATATAGAAACCAAACGGGCGCTGCGCCGCGGCACTGACAATCCGGTAGACCGGCAGTCCTGGATCCGGGCCACCCAGGAGGAAGCCAGGGAAATCCTTCATGCCCAGAATATGACCGACGAACAGATAGACAACATCTGGGATACCGTGGACGACGAGTACTTCCTGCAGGATTCCACTGTCGACATCGCCTGGCAAACCGCCGCCATCATTCGCCACGGCGATAACCCGGATCCACTGGTGCTGATCCGCGACACCCGGGGCGGCCCCACGGATGGCTATTCGCAGATCATCATCTACATGAAAGATCGCGTCGCCCTGTTTGCCGCCACCACCGCTGTTCTGGAACAGCTGAACCTGAACATTGTGGATGCCCGCATCAATTCCACCGAAGGCCCCTATTCCATCAGCTCCTATGTGGTTCTGGATGACAAGGGCCAGCCGCTGGGTATCGACCCGGCCCGGAAGGAGCGCGTCCGCAAGCGACTGATTGAAGAACTGGACGACCCGGAAGACTATCCGGACATCATCCATCGCAGAACGCCAAGGCAGTTGAAACACTTTGCATTCCCGACCGAGGTGACCTTCTCCAAC
Organism: Marinobacter sp. EVN1; assembly: GCF_000475375.1. Lineage (NCBI taxonomy): Bacteria > Pseudomonadati > Pseudomonadota > Gammaproteobacteria > Pseudomonadales > Marinobacteraceae > Marinobacter > Marinobacter sp. EVN1. Next base: position 10,906 of record NZ_AXCB01000019.1, on the reverse strand, counting down.
GACACCATCAATCAGCGCACGGTGATGGAACTGATCACGCCGGACCGCCCCGGTCTGCTGGCGCGGATTGGCCAGGTGTTGCTGGAACACCGGGTGCGGCTGACCAACGCCAAGATTGCCACGCTGGGAGAACGAGTTGAAGACGTGTTCTTCATCACCGACGAACAGGGCGAACCCCTGCGCGACCCGGGCGTGTGCCAGGCCCTGCAACAGGACCTCTGTAAAATGCTGGACGAGATTCAATGAACCCCAATCTGGAAAGACTTCACCCCTATCCCTTCGAGAAACTGGCCAAACTGAAGGCCGGCATTTCGGTGCCAGAACATCTGGCGCCCATCTCCCTGGGAATTGGTGAGCCCAAGCACCCATCGCCAGCCTTCGTAAAGGACGTTATTGCCGATAATCTGGATAAACTGGCGAATTACCCCACGACCAAAGGCACGGACGAACTTCGTAGCGCGATTGCCGCATGGGCAACCCACCGGTTTGATCTTGCACCGGCGTCATTGGATCCGAACCGCCACGTGGTGCCTGTAAACGGAACCCGCGAAGCCATCTTCGCCCTGGTTCAGGCGGTTGTGGATGCTGGCAAACCCGCCACCGTGGTCAGCCCCAATCCTTTCTATCAGATCTACGAAGGCGCAGCCTTCCTGGCCGGCGCCACACCGGTTTATCTGCCCTGCGATGGCAGCAACGGCTTCATTCCGGACTTCGACGCCGTGCCCGAGTCGGTCTGGGAGAACTGCCAGATCCTGTTCCTGTGCTCACCCGGCAATCCGAGTGGAGCGGTGATTCCGAGGGAAACCCTGGTAAAAGTGATTGAACTGGCTGACCGGCACGATTTCCTGATTGCCTCGGACGAGTGCTATTCAGAGCTCTACCCGGACGAAGCCAACCCGCCGGAAGGCTTGCTGCAAACCTGCGCCGCCATCGGCCGCCACGATTTCAAGCGCTGTGTGGTATTCCACAGCCTGTCCAAACGCAGCAACCTGCCGGGCCTGCGGTCCGGCTTTGTGGCCGGCGACGCCGAGGTGCTGGCCGGCTATCTGAAATACCGCACCTACCACGGCTGTGCCATGCCTATACATAATCAACTGGCCAGTATCGCCGCCTGGAGCGATGAAGACCATGTGCGCGAAAACCGCGCCGCCTACCGGGCCAAGTTCGAGGCAGTCGTGCCCATTCTGCGCGAAGTGATGAACGTCGACTTCCCGGATGCCGGCTTCTACCTCTGGCCGGAGACGCCCATGGACGACGAAACTTTCGCCCGGGAACTGTCTGCCCGACAGAACGTACACGTATTGCCGGGCCGATATCTGTCGCGCACGGTAAACGGCCACAACCCGGGTGAAAACCGCGTGCGCATGGCGCTGGTGGCTCCCCTGGAGGAATGCGTTGAGGCCGCGAAACGTATCGTTGAGTTCGTAAAAGGTTTTAAACAATGAAGTTATATGGCATCCGCAACTGCGACACCGTCAAAAAGGCCCGGAAGTGGCTGGATGAACACGGCGTGGACTATGAGTTCCATGATTTCAAGAAAGACGGCCTGAGCAGCGAGAAGCTCAGCCAGTGGGAGCAGGCCGTTGGCTGGGAAACGCTCCTGAACAAACGCGGGACCACCTGGCGAAAACTTCCCGACGAGGTTCGTGATACCATTAGCGCCCAAAGTGCCCACCAGATCATGCTGGACAACCCCTCCATCATCAAACGCCCTGTCGTCGAGCGCGGAGACGGCGTAAGCGTGGGGTTCAACGCAGACGACTGGTCTGCGTGGCTGGGCTGAATTTTTCTGACTATTTAATGACAACAGGAGCAACCACCAGATGAGTTTTGCATTCGGTATCGGAATCGGCACCCAGAACAACCAGGGCGAATGGCTGGAGGTGTACTACCAGCAGCCGATCATGACACCCGACAGAGACCTGATCGACGTGGTTGAGTCTGCGCTGGACTATAAAGGTGGCAACCAGGCCATCAGCGTGAAAGCAGAACAACTGGCACAGTTTGCCAACGCCCTTCGCCAACTGGGCCGGACAGACCAGGCCAAACTGGCCGAGAAAGCGGCTGAGAGCAAGCGCCCCGTGGTAGTCACCGTACTGGCAACGGACGATACCGCTTCCAGCACGCCGGAGGTGTACCTGAAACTGCACCTGATCTCACACCGCCTGGCCAAGCCCCACAGCCTGAAGCTGGACGGCATTTTTGGTCTGCTGCCCAACCTGGCCTGGACTAACGAAGGCGCCATTGACCTGAATGAACTGCCGGAGCGGCAACTGCAGGCACGCCTGGATGGCCGTATTCTGGAAGTGAAGTCGGTCGACAAATTCCCGCAGATGACGGATTACGTAGTGCCCAAGGGTGTACGTATTGCCGACACCGCCAGGGTACGTCTGGGGGCCTACGTAGGCGAAGGTACCACCGTCATGCATGAAGGCTTTATCAACTTCAACGCCGGTACCGAAGGCACCAGCATGATCGAAGGGCGCATCTCCGCAGGCGTGATGATCGGTAAAGGCTCCGATCTGGGCGGCGGCTGTTCCACCATGGGCACGCTTTCCGGCGGCGGCAACATCATTATTTCCGTGGGCGAGAACTGCCTGCTGGGCGCCAATGCTGGCATCGGCATCCCGCTGGGCGATCGCTGCACCGTTGAAGCTGGCCTGTACATCACCTCAGGCACCAAGGTGGCCCTGCTGGATGACCACAACAAACTGGTGGAAGTGGTGAAAGCCCGCGATCTGGCCAGCAAAAACGATCTGCTGTTCCGTCGCAATAGCCAGACCGGTGCGGTTGAGTGCAAAACCAACAAGACCGCCATTGAACTGAACGAAGAACTGCACGCCAACAACTAAGGCTGTAGCCCGCCACAGAACCCACCGACACCGGGGGTTCTGTGGTGTTATTCCCTCTACTCTTTCCTTATCGAACAGGTTTCCCTATGTCGCTCTCCCCCACCCTGGAACTTGCCAAGGACCTTATCCGCCGCCAATCCGTAACGCCGGACGACGCGGGCTGCCAGGAACTCATGATGTCACGCCTGGCGCCGCTCGGTTTCAGTGGGGAAAACCTGCGCTTTGGCGAAACCGACAACCTGTGGGCAAGAAAGGGCAACAATGGGCCGGTTCTGGCATTTGCCGGCCACACCGACGTGGTACCCACCGGCCCCGAGAAAAACTGGGCGCACCCGCCGTTTGACCCGATCATCAAGGACGGCTACCTGCACGGTCGGGGCGCAGCGGACATGAAGGGAAGCCTGGCGGCCTTCATCACCGCCTGTGAACGATTTGTGGCCAACCACCCGAATCATCGGGGCTCGATTGCCCTGCTGATCACCAGCGATGAGGAAGGCCCGGCCCAGGATGGCACCGTAAAAGTGGTGGAAACCCTCGAAGCCCGCAATGAGAAAATGGACTGGTGCCTGATTGGCGAACCGTCCAGCACCCACCAGGTAGGGGATGTCATCAAGAATGGCCGGCGCGGCTCCCTTCACGGATACCTCACCGTTCACGGCGTTCAGGGCCACGTGGCCTACCCGCATCTGGCCGAGAATGCCGTCCACAACGTTGCACCGGCACTGGACGCGTTGGCCAAGGAATTCTGGGACAACGGCAACGACTTCTTCCCGCCTACCACCTTCCAGATAACTCGTGTCGAGGCCGGCGTCGGCAGCAATATTGTGCCCGGGGAGTGCCTGGTGCACTTCAACTTCCGTTACTGCACCGAGAACACCGCGGAAAGCCTGGAAGAGAGAGTGGTCGCTATCCTGGACCGGCACAACCTGAAATACGATCTGCAATGGCACCTCAGTGGCCGGCCATTCCTGACCGACAAAGGCGCGCTGGTATCGGCCGCGCAGAATGCCATTCGAACCGTGACTGGCCGTGAAACAGAACTGTCTACGTCCGGCGGCACCTCAGACGGTCGCTTCATTGCGCCCACCGGTGCCCAGGTGGTCGAACTTGGCCCGATCAACGCCACCATTCACAAGGTGGACGAGTGTGTGAAGGCTGAGGACCTGGACACACTATCCGAGATCTACGAACAGATTCTGGTCGAGCTGCTGGCCTAAGGAATCGAACCAGAGGCTCACAATGAGCCTCTGATCAATAATGCGGCGGGGGTGTTTCCTCTTCTTCCCGCCGGATATTGGACGGCGAGATATCCTTGAGTTGCTTGTGCAGCATTTTCTTGGCGTCCCACAGTTCCCGAATGTCCATCTCCTGCTTGGCGACCTGATCACTCAACGTGTTGATCAGCTCATCCTGGAACGCAAGTCGCATTTCCAGTTCTGCCAGTCGTTCTTCCAGGGAGTTTTTGCTCATGAGGTTTGGTCAGCCCTTTCTGTAATCTGGTATCATGCCGCCTTTTACCGCCTGCGGCCGGGATAATCAGTTTTCCCGGGGTTGGCGGCGTTCACCGGCCAGACATGCCATGTTACCCGATGTCCGGCTTTTTATCGTCAGTGTTAAACCATGGAGAATAACCAACCAATGCGTAATCCAGCCAAAGCGATCCTTGTTGCCATTCTGATCGCGATTCCGGCACCGTTTGTACTCGGCCTTCTGCTTACCACCACTCCGGAACCCCTGAAAATCCTGGCGTTGGGCCAGGGCCTGGAAGCTCTGGGCAGCCAGGGTGGCATAGCGGCCTATCTGTTCGCGTTTGTTGTCTTTGCCGTTGCCGCCTTTGTTGCGATTGCACTCGCCGGCAAGCAGCCTGCCGCCAGGAACTCAGCCGCGCGCAAGGCAGCACCTCGCAGTGCCCAGCCCAGCAATCAGTATGACGACGACGAAGACGATTTTGACGACAGCACTCCGGAAGGTAACGAGGAAGGCACCGTCAAGTGGTTCAACGTCAAGAAAGGCTTCGGCTTTATCGTTCGTGACAGTGGCGACGAGATCTTTGTGCACTTCCGCGCCATCCGTGGCCGTGGTCGCCGCGTGCTTCGCCAGGGCCAACTGGTGCGCTTCAACGTGGTTGAGGCAGACAAAGGCCTGCAGGCAGACAACGTGTCTATCCTGAGCGACTGAGACAGCTCCCGCACGCGCCAATAAAAAAGCAGCCTCTCGGGGCTGCTTTTTTGTTTCAAGCCGAAAACCTTGTGGCTGTCAGTTCCAGACCACCAACTGCTCGCCGCGATGATCCAGCCGCCACCACTTATCGTCCTCCACCGGGTCCCCTTCTTTCCAGTCTCCCGGGCTGCAGCGGATTTCAGTATCCATTGCCCGCCAGGCACTGCGGGCGCAATCCAGGTCGCTGTTCCAGGGCAGCTCATCGCCTTCCATCACCAGTGAAGTGAAACGTTTGCCGAAAGCGCCCGGATACAGCGTGATGCGCACCCGCGCGCCGCTATATCTGGCCATGCCCTTCACCACCGAACTGACGTCGGTATCGTCCAACTGTAATTCGTCCAGTTGGCCTTCCAGCCAGTTGGAGACCGCGGCCGGTTCAAGGTCACGAATGTAGATTTCCAGATCCTGCACCCAAGGATTCTCCCTGCAGTTGTTCGCAATGTCGCACATAGTGAACCGGCCCGGGCCTCGCTGCAACCCATCGCTCCAGTTCCTCGCGCAGATCGTCCACCAGCAATCGTCGGAGCGTGCCGGCCCGCTTGCGCTCGTGCCAGAGAACATCCGCCGCCGCCTGTTCAATCATCAGGACCTCGGCTTTCTGCTCCGGGAGATGGCAATCTTCTCCCCGCGCCAGCGCAACCAGAGACTGCCGGTGCCACACCTCTTTTTCGCCTTCCAGTGCCGCTGCCGACACCGAGCCACGACTGGCAAACAAATCCAGCCGGGCGGCGGCTCGCCGTACCCACTGCAGCATACCACCAGGAGTGCTGACACAGCTGCTTTGTCGGGAAGCCGCATATTCGAGAGCCGCCTGGGAAACCTGGATATTCCAACGCTTTTCGATTGCCGGTTGATGTGCGGTGAGTACCGCCCTCCGCTGACGGACGCTCACTGGAGGCAACTCCAGAACCTCGGGTTCACGACCCAGCAACTGCCCCAACCGAACGACACCGCTGGAATCCGTCATCGAATCACGACCAATCAGCAGGATTGGCCCAGACCAGCCGGAAACCAGATCCCGGATCAGGCCCAGCGGCTCGGCTATCAACGTCAGCAAATCGGCGGGGCTGACATTGTCCAATACCAGCGCAGGCCAATGCTCAGAGGACGAATCACCTGACGGTAAAACCGGTTGATCACAGGCCAGCACTTCGGACTCCCGGCGAGGATCAACCTGAACCCAGGCCAGGCCGGGAGTGCTCAGGAGCGAGTGCAGCCAGGCCGACTTGCCGGCACCCCTCGGCCCTCGAACCCAAATCAGTGCTTCGGGATTGGCCGCTAGGGCAACCGCAACATCTTCCGCCAGCGCGAGCCATTCTGGTTCAGCAATCGATACCGGCGCAACGAAACGGGCATCGGAGGTGGGCACAGGCACGTCATGTGCCGAGGGCCAATAGGTCACAAGCTCGAGTACAGCCACATAGGCTTTATCCTGAAGCCGCTCACACTGGGACGTCAGGGCTTTCAGAAGCAAGGGCCAATCGAGCCAGGGGGCCTCGGCCGACTCGCGGGCGGAGGCAATCCAATAGATCAACTGGGAGGACAGATCACCGTCTCCGACCACCTCGGTCACGATGGGCTGCTCACCCTGAATGGTGCGAACGAGTTCGTCCAGATCGATACTCTGGCGTTGCAAAAACGGGGGAATCGCGGGGATGGCATCGAGCAATGCCAGCAGAAAATCTTCGGCAGTGATCACAGAACCGCCCCGGCGCCCAACATTTTCTCGGGCCATCAACAGCGCGGTCTGACACTCCGGAGACAGACATCCTTGCCAATCTTCCATCGGGGCATCTCCTTCCTTGGCTTACGGGCATCGTCCTGATGCCACCTGAACAGCCCGGAATTCTAGAACCGTGTCACGAATGTGACAACGACCAACGCCCGTTTCTGTGAACCGAACAGCCCCTACAATGGTCTTAGGCGCCCGCACCCGGCCACTGAGGCGGCATAACGAACACCCGACTGGCCTCTACCCAGCGATCGGATTCCGGCCGCCTGTTCAAAATGGCAAACAACTGGGGTATCCCGGCGCTCTCCACCCGATCAAGCGCCGCCCTCGCCAATGCCATATCCGGCTCAGCCGATTGAGCCCAGGGGCCGATCCAGTCCGGCTTGAACAGGGGCACCCAGCCAGAGATATTCTCCTGCCGTGCCTGGTCAAGCCTCATCCAGTGACCTTTCAGATGCTCCCTCGGCACCTGTGCCGGGGCCTCAGGTAGCGTTTGAGCAACCGGATAGAACAGATAGCCTGGCATGAAAATTCGTGGTGTAACTGTTTCGCAGACGCCAACACTGGCCAGCAAGCCCTGGGCTTCTGGTCGCTGGCACAAGCGGCTTTGGTGATTCAGCAGGCGCTCAGTCTTCAGATCCAGCCGATCCCGGGCATTGGGTCCGTACCACCGGACCTGATTTGCCTCGGTTACGAAGCCGAGATAGAACTTGATGGCAATTTCGTGGTGCTCCAGTTGGCCGGAGCACCGGTTGCGAACCAGAAAATCCAGCTCACCCAGCGTTCGCCCCTCGGCCTGAACCTGCTGATTCTGCAGTACAATGTCCCAACCCAACAGATCCCGCAGTAACACCTCGTACAGGCGCTCGAAATAGTGGCCAAGCCGACGCTCCGGCGTTTCCGTCAACCGAGCAGGCAGGGCCTCAGGGTTCCGTTCCCACCGTTTCAACGTCTCCAGGAATTCCGGGGGCAGATGGGCGGCGGGATCGAAACTGAGCTCATGCTTTAACAACTGAGGCGACAGACATAACCAGGCCAGATGCCGGACCGCCGGCACCTCGAACGTCAGCAGCGTCTCGGTAATCTCGTTTTTAGTCATAGCCGAAGAATACCGTAAACTGTGGGGTACACAATTCAGAACCTGGCCAGCTAAGGAGTACCTTATGCAATACCTGCACACCATGATCCGGGTGAGCAACCTGGACGACACGCTGCACTTCTTCTGCGATTTGCTGGGCATGGTAGAAATCAGTCGTAAAAGCAACGAAAAAGGGCGCTTCACCCTGGTGTTCCTAGCCGCTCCGGAAGACGAAGCCCGGGCCCGGGAAGACAAGGCGCCCATGATCGAACTGACCTACAACTGGGACCCAGAGGAATACACAGGGGGCCGCAACTTCGGCCATCTGGCCTACCGCGTGGACGATATCTACGCCCTGTGCGAGAAACTCCAGGCCAACGGCGTCACCATCAATCGCCCACCCCGGGATGGCCATATGGCGTTCATCAAGACACCGGACGGGATTTCCATTGAGTTGCTGCAGAAAGGCGATGCGCTGCCGGCTCGGGAGCCTTGGGCGAGTATGGAGAATGTGGGGAGTTGGTAAAGTGACTTCGATTCTGTAATGGCGCCGGTTTTCGGTCCAGCCATTACAGAATCGCGCCGGAAGTGAGGGTTGCGGCCGGTGCGACGGCATGTTCAGCGGTGACGGCATCTAGTGTCGAATGGTTCCAGCCTCGGTACATCATGCAAGTGCTGCGCGGTATCCAAGTAGCGCTGAGGCTGGCCCGATAACGCCACCAACTCCTCCTTCTTATGGCTCCCCCTCCTCAACGAGGTCTGGCTCAATTGCTCAGTAGCACTCTAATCCCCTAGCGCTATACTGACTATGTAACGAACACCACTCTTTTCCTCAAATCTAACCAAAAAAGAACGGTTAGTAGCCAATTGGTCATAAATTAAAGGGCTCAGGCCAGAGACGCGACACACGTCTTCATCAAGATAGTAGTTTTCCTTTTCTTCATCTTGGAAAACAAAACAGAACTTTTTATCCTGCGTTTCGCCAACGAACTGCACAGTTTTCATATCAACTAGCGCACCTTTTCCGACTTCATATAAATAACTTTCCCCGAGTTTTCGGGCAGCCAATGTTGAGTTAGAATCTGCGTCCCCCCCCCGGAATAAAGCCTACCTGCCCTAGATTGCTGAGGTGCCACCTCGCCGATCAAAACTTTCGCAGCTTTCTGAATACGAACATCTACCAGATTATCCATTGTGTTATAAACGGATCGGCCCGAAGCATCATAGAACGGACTAAGCGCCAAATGCTGACGTGCATGCTGTAAGTTATTCGGAATTTTTCCTACGGCAACGAAAGCACCTTCTTTTGCAGCATCGCCTCCGTAGAATCTTACTCCGTCGACGTCCTGCAGCAATTCGATTTCAAGCGCCCTATTGTTGGCAAACCCGAGTTTTTCCGGCGTATCAACCTGATTTATCACCCTATAGCTGCCCTCAGGCAGTGAACGAAGGCTAGCCTGAAGTTCAGTGTTTATGGAACTATCAGGTGAACGTTTCTCGTGTGCCGCCAACCCCAACGGATCCACCCACCCCGTCGGATTAGGCACATACTGATAATTATTCAACCCACCCGCAAGGCCAATCGGATCCGGCGTAATGAACCGACCGGTATTCGGGTTGTAGTATCGATGCCGGTTGTAGTGCAGGCCGGTTTCCGGGTCGTGGTACTGGCCCTGGAAGCGGAGCGGGTTGTCGATTTCTGAGACTTGTTGCTGGACCACATTCCCGTAGGCGCGGTAGGTGACTGACCAAACGAGCCTGCCATGCTGGCTGGTCAGTTCCTGGGGCGTTCCCAAATGGTCCAGGTGGTAGTAATAGACTTCAGCTTGTTCCGGGCCGTGGCCATCTACCAGCGCCAGGGGTTTGAAGCTGTCAGGTTCGTACAGGTAGGTGCGGTACTGATCCCCGGTTTCTTCGGCAATCAGGCGATCGCCCTGCCAGAGGAATTCGGTTCGTGTCAGGCCGTTGGTTTTAGCGATACGGCGGCCGAAGGCATCGTACTCGTAGTGCCAGGTGCTGCCATCCGGTGTGGTGACGCTCGTGAGTCGGTGCTCGCAGTCGTAGGCATAACGGGTGACCAGTTTCTGGCCTTTACCTCGACGCTCCTCAATCAGGTTGCCGAATTCGTCGTACTCGTAATGGCTGTCACCGTGCATGGTAAGCCGGTTACCGCGCACATTGGCAGATTGACCGCTTGAAGCCCCCAGGTTTTGCTCCAGGAGGTTGCCAGCCGGGTCATGTATGAGTTGCTCATAGAGATCGCCCCGCACGCCCACCAAACGATCCATCGGGTCGTAGACGTATTGTCTGAGCCCTTTGCGGCTGTCCTGGATGCTTTTGAGGTTGCCGATGGGATCGTACTGGTAGTCGCGCTGGGCGCTGATGTCTTTAAGGCGACCCTGATGAATCCGGTGCTGGGTCAGGCGACCTTCGTCATCGTATACATAGGCACTCAACAGCTCACCCTGTTGCCGTTCGACTTCCTCGCCGGTGGACGCCATTCGGTGGCGAGTCAGCGGTTGGCCATTCAGGTCGATGCCTGACAACAACCCGGCTGTGTCCCGGTGGTAAGCCAGCGCCTGGCCGTCCGGCAGTACCATTTCGTGCAGGCGATCAAATTCATCATAACGATAACGAAGGCTCGCCCAGCCCTGATGTTCGGTTTTCAACAAACCGAATTCGTCGTACTCGAAAGCCAACGGCCAGTGGCCATCATCAACCCCGATCAGTTTGCCGTCCGCGTTATAGCCGTACTGAATCTCGCGGCCATCGGGTAGCGTCTTTTACAGAGTCTAACATCAGGTGAGGTTCCAACTACCTTGACAGAGGGGGGGGGATCGATCAGTTAAATCGTCCTGACCACACGTATAGATGTGGCTCGACCCTATGAAACCGGGCACCACTCCACACCGTTGAGAATACCCGTCAGCCGAATCTTGGCCTGCTTGTCCCCCGCACGAGCATTGACCACGACCTCGCCGCTCGCCCGGTCGTATTGGAGGTGAGTGACGGTCGTCGCATGCT
>NZ_AXCB01000018.1:0-58826 GCF_000475375.1 Marinobacter sp. EVN1 | reverse complement strand
GAATGTTCGCTTTGCGACCAAGGTGAAAGAAGAGCTGGAGTACATTCCCGCACAGTTGAAGGTGCTGGAATACTGGCAGGAAAAAGCCGTCTTCGAGCAGGGTGGCCAGGAGCATATTGTGGCTGCACCGCGCTCAGCCCACCCACTGGGCAAATGCATTGCGACACCGTCACTGCGGGCTTACCTGATTACCTCCAAATACGCCGACGGCCTGCCCTTGTACCGCCAGGAGCAAATGCTCAAGCGCCTGGGACACGAAGTCAGCCGAACCAGCATGGCGCACTGGATCATCCGCCTGAACGACGTGTTCAAACCGCTGATGACCCTGATGCGGGAAACCCAGAATGGCAGTAATTACCTGCAAGCTGATGAAACCCGGATCCAGGTGCTCAAGGAAATATTCCTACAGCGATGAACTCACACCTTATGCCGGGCTGATATATGACTTTGATCACCGGTTCAGTGGCTATGTCAGCTATACCGAAATTTTTCAGACTCAGAACGTACGTTCCACAAACGGCTCTCTGCTTGATCCTATCACCGGCCGCAACTATGAGCTGGGCTTGAAAGCGACGCTGGCGGATGCGCTGGACATGAACGTGGCCGTTTTCAGGAGTGAACAGGACGGCCTGGGTGAAGCCATTCCGGGTGAAACGGTGAGCGGTCGCCCGGACACCCAGGCGTATCGGGCCGCCGATGGCGCCACCGTTGAAGGGCTTGAAACCGAGCTGGTTGGGCAATTGGCGCCGGGCTGGAACCTCAATGCCAGCTTTACTCTGGCAAATCCGAAAAATGCAGATGGGGATCGCATGAATACCACACACCCTCACCGGCAAGCCAAACTGTTTACCAGCTATCAATTTACCGGTAACTGGCGTCCGCTTCGCCTTGGCGGAGGCCTGCGCTGGCAGAGTGACATCTACCGGGATACTCGAGGACCGGCAGGCACAACACGTGTTACCCAGGGCAGTTACTCCGTGATAGACCTGATGGCCCGTTACGACTTTACTCCTGATATCAGTGCTCAACTGAACCTGAACAACGTGTTAGACAAGGAGTACCACGATCAGGTCGGATTTTATAGCCAGGCCTGGTGGGGCGCACCACGCAACCTTCGCTTGTCACTGAGCTACGACTTTTAAGTGGTAACAAGCCCCTGCTGATATCTGTAGCTCATGGCCGACAGATAAGTCTGCCGTGAGCCATCGACGCAGATATGAAGTCAGCTCGTTGATAGGTGAGTAATAATGTCCTCAATGGGACAACTCAAACCCGACAATTTGAAGTCGCTCAAAAGCGTGCGACAATGGCGTTTCATCGAAATACTGATGCGCGGAACAAAGGTCGAAGTGTCCGAATTTGGTCAATCCATTCCAGACACATCTGTGCCCAAAAATGGCGTTAATCGGTGAAAACCGCTCAGGATAAGGGCTTCATGCAATCAGGTCTTCTTACTGTATCTGCTTGAACAGTCTCGAATCAGCCCCTATTATGCCGTTCAGCCCCGACCAGAATCTGTGCACTCCGGAGGCAAAGGTCATAGGTTCGAATCCTATCGGGCGCGCCATTATTTTCGAAGGCTTGCGTGAGAACGCAGGCCTTTTTTGTTTGTCTTTGCCCAAAGTGTTTCGAGCGTTTTCAAAAGCGGCGAGTCTGGCTTATTTGAACCGCACCACCAGCTCATGCAACTCAGCCGCAATTTTCTCCATCTTCTCGACACTGGCGGCCGACTGCGCCCCTTTCTCAAAATTCACCGACGCGAGCGAGGAAATGCTCTCGACCTGCTCGTTAATCTGGTCGGAGACCTGCGCCTGTTCCTCCACAGCGGTGGCCATCTGAATCGCCATTTCTGCAATGGTATTCACTGAGTCTGCAATCTGGTTCAGGGTCTTTTCCGCATCCAGCATACGGTCCAGCCCACTGTCTGAAGCCAGATTACCCTGTTCGGCGACCCTCACCGATTCGGACGACCTTGAGAGCAGCTTGTCGATGATCCCGTGAATCTCCCGGGTGGAATTCTGGGTCCGTTGGGCCAAGTTCCGGACCTCATCAGCCACCACCGCGAAGCCACGCCCGTGTTCCCCGGCTCTGGCAGCTTCAATCGCCGCGTTCAGAGCCAGCAGATTGGTCTGCTCGGCGATGTCTTCAATGATCTTCGCCACGTCTGCAATCTTTTCACTCTCCGTCGCCAACTCACCGACGGAGCGACTGATGCCATGAACGGTGGTTTTCAGTTCTTCAATAGACTGCCTGGTCGAGGCGATAACCTGGCTGCCCTGTTCCGCCAATACCCTGGCCCCATCGGCTTTGTCGGCGGTTCGCTGCACGTTTTCGGAGACTTCGCCGATGGTCTGCGACATTTCATGAACTGCCGCAGCCACCTGCTCGGTCTCGGCCTGCTGTTTCCGCATGGTGTCCTGGGCCTGAGAGGAGTATTCCAGACCTCTGACTGCGGCAGTCTTTACACCGGCGGCAGAATCTTCAATCCGGGTCAATACGGCGTCAAGGTGGGCTTGTTGCGCTCTGACCGCCACCTTGATGCGCCCTAACTGCAGGTCATCATCGGTGTAGCTTCGCGCTGCCAGGTTGTCTGTAAAGGTATTACCCATCATATCGGTAACCGACTGAATCAACCGGTGCCTCGCTATATTCATCCAGATCGCATAGACGAGCACACCCACCGACAGCAAAAGCTCTGACAACACTTGTTGGCCCGAGAGGAATAATCCCCCGGCTGCCATCAACAATCCCAAAAGGCACCAGGTGCTTGGCGCCACCCGATGCCAGAACGGGATCCCGGTTTTCCCTTCCCGAATCGACTTGTAGAGCCTCTCAGCCCTGGCCACATCCTCCCGGCCCGGACAAGAGCGAACGGATTCATAACCGACAACCTCGCCATTTGCGGTCACCGGTGTGACGTAAGCGCTGACCCAATAGAAGTCGCCGTTCTTGCAGCGGTTTTTCACCAGGCCCATCCACGGTCGGCCGGCCTTAAGGTGAGACCACATGTTCTCATAGGCTTTCGGAGGCATATCCGGATGACGAACGATATTGTGCGGTTGCCCGATCAACTCATCCCGGGAAAAACCGCTGACCGCCACGAAAGCGTCGTTACAGTGCAAGATCTTTCCCCGCAGATCCGTTGAGGAAATCAGTTTTTGCGATTCCGGAAACGTTCTTTCGTTCCCGGTTATGGGTAGATTCTGTCGCACGAGGTTCGTCCTTTTCAGCCTGGCCGGTTGTTGTCGGTGGGGCGGCGATTATCGCTGTCCCGTTGCCCAGTTCCAGTTTGTTTTGTAACGAACAGCCACAAGTCCCATAGGCCTCTCTCAGGCGCTCCATACCTTTTTAATCGGGGTGTGGTTTCAATGAAAAGGTTATTCAGGGAGGTGGCAATATCAGGCAGCCTGCGAGAACAATCCCTTTCCTCACAGGTTAAAGAATAGACGATTTCGGAATTTCTGCGCGACAGCAGCAAAAAATATGTAGCCACTCGCACCAAAAAAGCAGTTTGGCCGCAGAGCGTCGCAGTTCGACCTTAAAATCAGGCTACGCGGAAACCCTTGGCCACCAGATACACCTCCCGGGATCTGGCCCGGGACGAATCCGGCTTGCGAATCACCACCTTATCGAAGGACTCGCGCACGGTTTTCACATACTCATCATAGCCTTCACCATGGAACACCTTGGCAACAAAACTGCCTTTGGGTTTGAGCACCTGGCAGGCCATATCCAGGGCCAGTTCCACCAGATACATGGAGGCTGCCTGGTCTGCGGCGTTTACGCCACTGATGTTGGGGGCCATATCCGAGATCACGACGTCAGCACGGGCCCCGCCCAGTATCGCCATGATCTGGTCGAAGACCTCCTGTTCGGTGAAGTCGCCCTGGATGAATTCAACGCCGGCAATCGGATCCATCGGCAAAATGTCAGACGCCACCACACGGCCCTTGTGGCCCACCAGTTTCGCCGCCACCTGGGACCAGCCGCCCGGGGCCGAACCCAGATCGACGACCAGGTCCGTGGGTTTAATCAGCCGATCCTTGTTGTTGATTTCCAGCAGTTTGTAACTGGCACGGGAACGATAGCCATCCTGTTGCGCCTGTTTTACAAAGGGGTCGTTTACGTGCTCTTCGAGCCACCGGTTACTGCTTTTCGAGCGTGCCATCGCCTGCCTTCTGTTCACTGCGGGAAAACCGGCATTGTACGCCGGCGTCAGTGACGCCGCAAAAACCAGCCACTTCCTGACAAGCCAGCCAAGCCCCCGTACAATAGCGCCTGATCACATGCCTCATTAAAACCATCATCGCCCGGCCCCGGCCGTGCCAGGCACCATGGAAAGCAGACCGTGAAACTGGACGACATCAAAAAGCTGCATCAAAAGAAATACCGCCAGTCGTTCGGACAGTTTCTGGTGGAAGGCGAGCATCTGGTACTGGAGCTGGAAAAAGCGGCGAAGCAGGTGCCCCACTGGCGCAACGCCCAACTGTATGTGACCGGCGCCTACGAGCACTGGCCCAGCCTCTGGCCCAAGCACGTCATCAGCGACCGGCAGATGGCCCAGCTTTCCGATACCAGAACGCCTCAGGGCATCCTGGCGTTGGTGCCACTGCCACCGGCTGCCCACGGAGAAAACGCCTCCCGGGAAAAAGCGCTTTACCTTCACGAGGTGCAGGATCCCGGCAATCTGGGCACCATCCTGCGCACGCTGGCCTGGTTCGGTGGCTTCCGGTGCCTCCTTAGCCCCGGCAGCGTGGATCCGTTCAATCCGAAAGTGGTGCGCGCCAGCATGGGCGCCATATTCCATGTACCGCTGGAGACCGAGGTTGCCCTGGACACGCTGGGGCAGCGATACGCCCGCATCGCCTGCCTGGACATCGGCGGCGATTCTATCACCAAGCCCGAATTCCAGGCCCAGGACTGCTACCTGTTTGGCAATGAGGCCCGCGGCGTGCCAAAGCAAGCCCTGACTGAACTTAGTGCCCACGCCTACACCATCCCCGGTGCGGCCGCTATCGAGTCGCTGAACCTGGCCTCCGCGGTCAATATGGCGGTTTATGAGCTGAACCGCGCCTGAGTCCCCCGGATTAATTCCGGCCTTTACTTGCCAGTCGCTGAACCGGTTACCTATGGTTGAACGTAATCCTGTAGGACATCATTCACTGGAAGGATCGGTTCAGCCATGGAGTTCTCCAACCCGACTGCAATTCTCGAACGCCAACATGCCATCGGTTTAACCCGCACGCCCAATCTGGCCGAGGGAGCCCCGGACACCAAACGCCAGGAAATCGCGCGTTATTTCACAGACACCTTCGACACCTACACGCGCCTGTTCGATTGCCTGGCTGATGACTCCGGCTATTACCAGAAATCTATCCCGCTCCGGCATCCGCTCATTTTCTACCTTGGCCACACCGCCACCTTTTTTGTGAACAAACTGGTGCTGGCCAAGATCCTGAAAGAACGCATCAACCCCAACATGGAATCCATCTTCGCGGTGGGTGTGGATGAAATGAGCTGGGACGACCTGAACGACGATCACTACGACTGGCCCGCTGTCCAGGAAGTACTGGACTACCGGGCACAGGTGCGCCAGACCGTGCTGGAGTTGATCGAAACCATGCCACTCTCGCTGCCAATTGACTGGGACAGTAACTGGTGGCCCATCGTGATGGGCATCGAACATGAGCGTATTCACCTTGAGACTTCCTCGGTGCTCATCCGCCAGCACGCGCTGGAACGCGTTCAACCGCAACCGGAATGGGCGCCCATCCGGGAAACCGGCGAGGCACCGGAAAACGAGTTGCTCACCGTTCCCGCTGGCAAAGTACACATCGGTAAGCCCTACGACGATGCCTTTTACGGCTGGGACAATGAGTACGGCGAGCACCAGGCCGACGTCGCCGAGTTCAAGGCCAGCCAGTACCTGGTAAGCAATCAGGAGTTCCTGGAATTTGTCGAGGCCGGCGGCTATCAGCAGGACGAATACTGGAGCGAGGAGGGCCTGGCCTGGCGAACCTTTGCCGAAGCCAAACACCCCACGTTCTGGCGCTGGCAAAATGGCTGGCAGCTGCGCCTGATGACTGAAGAGGTGGAGATGCCCTGGGACTGGCCGGTCGAGGTCAACTATCACGAGGCCAAGGCGTTCTGTGAGTGGAAACGTGAGCAAACCGGCAAACCCATCCGCCTGCCCACGGAAGACGAGTGGTATCGCCTCTGTGACGAATCCGGCGTCCGAGAAGTGGGAGAATCCCCGGCCAACGCCAACCTCCACCTGGACCATGGTGCCTCGTCGTGTCCGGTAACGCGCTTTCGCCACGGCCAGTGGTTCGATGTGGTTGGCAACGTCTGGCAGTGGACCGAAACCCCCACCTATCCGTTCGACAACTTCAAGGTGCATCCACTGTACGACGACTTCACCACACCCACGTTCGACGGCCAGCACAATCTGATCAAAGGCGGCTCCTGGATTTCCTGCGGCAACGAAGCAAGGCTGGCCTCCCGTTATGCCTTCCGTCGGCATTTCTTCCAGCATGCAGGCTTCCGCTACATCACCTCCGAGGCCGAGGCTGTTCAACCCAACGCCTACTACGAGAGCGACCGGCTACTCACTGAATACGCCGAGTTCCATTACGGCGACCGTTGGTTTGGCGTCGCCAATTTCCCGAAAACCATGGCGGCACTGGCCCTGGACGCTATGGCCGGCAAAAAGACCGGAAAAGCGCTGGATCTGGGCTGTGCCTGTGGCCGGGCAAGTTTTGAGCTGGCGCGCCAGTTTGACGAGGTTGAAGGTGTCGATTTCTCTGCCAACTTCATACGTCTGGGGGTGGAGATGGCCGAGCAGGGCGCCATCCGTTATTCACTGACCGAAGAAGGCGAACTGGTCAGCTACCACACCCGCACCCTGAAAGAACTGGATCTCGAAGATACCGCCGCCAAGGTGGCGTTCTATCAGGGCGATGCCTGCAACCTGAAGCCCCAGTATTCCGGTTATGACCTGGTATTGGCCGCCAATCTGATCGACCGCCTGTACCGGCCACGTCGTTTCCTGGAGTGCATCCACGATCGCATTAACGAAGGCGGGCTGCTGATTATTGCCTCCCCGTATACCTGGCTTGAAGAACACACCCCGAAAGAGGAATGGCTTGGCGGTTTCAAGAAGGATGGCGAAAATCACCGAACGCTAGACGGCATTCGAGAATGCCTGGGAGAGCACTTCAGGATGGTGGGCGAGCCCCGGAAAGTGCCCTTCGTGATCCGCGAGACCGAGCACAAGTTCCAGCACACACTGTCTGAAGTGACCGTGTGGGAACGCAAACCCGTCAGGAGTTGAGTGCGATGCCGGCGTTACCAGCTTCTGATCACGAGGCTGGTAGCGCCGCCAAGGCCGACAGGCCACGCTCGCAACCACCCAGATAGCCACCACCGAACAGGTTGTAGTGGTTGAGGTAGTGGTACAGGTTATAGATTTCTCGCTTGGTGGCGTAGATCTCAGTGCGCGGGTATACGCGATCGTAGGCACGATAGAACGCTGCGCCGAAACCGCCAAACATCTCGGTCATGGCAAGGTCCGCCTCCCGGTCGCCCTGATACACCGCCGGGTCAATCAGCCAGGGGCCATTACGGTCAAACATCACGTTGCCGTTCCACAGGTCGCCATGCAACAGGCTCGGATGTTCGCAATGCCGATCCAGCCAGTTGGCCAGGCTGGCACCACAGGCTTCCAGGGTGCGCTCGAACCTGGCTCGCACCCCGGCATCTGAGATCCGGCTGACCTGATACTTCAGCCGCTGCTCCAGAAAAAACCGGCCCCAGGAATCTGTCAGTGTATTGGGTTGAGGTGCCAGGCCAATGAAGTTGTCGCGGCGCCAGCCATATTGATCCCGAGCCAGCAGGTGCAACTGCGCCAGCCCCTCCCCCAACGCAGTGAGGCACTTGTCGTCGGGCGGTGCTGAGTCAATCCGCCTGAGGGTAAGTCGGTGCTGGTTCACCTCCATAACTTCCGGAATACGGAGTGCTTCAACCCCTGCCTGTTGCAACCCGTCCCGAAGAGATTCCAGACCCTCAGCTTCGCAGATCAGCGCATCGGCATAGCCCGTGGTATTGGTTTTAACGTGCATATTGACTCCTGATTAGCGCGGGTATGGATCTGTTTGCGCCATAAAACCGTAGCAGGGTTCTGCTAAGATACTTTGCATCCTACCCTCACGGAGTCCATTCCCAGTGCCCATCCGAGCTCTTTTTGCCCGCATTAGCCTCTTACTCGTGCTAGCACCCGCTTCCGCCAATGCGGAACAGTTCAACCTTGCCTGGGACAACGATCTATTCACTGGCAGCGACCGGGGCTACACCAATGGCGTGCGCCTGTCTTACCTTACCAATACAGCCGAAGACTCCGGCGGAGGCTCAGCCCGACTTGCAAGGGCGGGCAGAGATGGTCTGTCATTTCTGCCCGGCGTCGGCGACGCCGACAACAACCATGCAATGAGTGTCAGTCTGCGTCAACTCATGGTGACACCGGCAGACATTAGCCAGGAAGAGCCTCAATTCAATGATATCCCCTACGCCGGTCATCTCTCCCTGAGCAGCACCCTCTGGAGCTGGAGTGCTGACAGTATTACGGGGTACGGCGCTCACATTGGCGTGGTTGGTCCTGAAAGCGGCGCCGAAGCCAGCCAGAAATGGGTACACAAAATCACCGGGAGCGAACGCCCCAAAGGATGGGACAACCAGCTAGGGACCGACGTGGTTGGCGGATTTCAGGCGGCCCACGGGCGCAAACTGTTGCAAGCGGGGCAACGCGGCGACCTTGAACAACAGTTTTCAGCGGTAGGCTCCGGCCTGCTGTCCAGTTTTCGAACCTCCGCGACCGTTGGCGTGATCTGGCGGATGGGCAGAAACCTTCCGGCCAATTTTATACCGGATTACGCCGGCAGCTCCTCTGCCATCGCGCTACCCGGATCTTTCAGTGGCGCGAAAAGCGCCTGGTCAGTATTCATAGGTCTGGGGGCGGAATACATTGCCTATTCCTATCTGGAGGACAATTCCGGGCCCTACCGGTTCAGTGAAGGCCCCCTGCTCGGCCAGATAGGCCTGGGCGGCACCTGGCAGTGGGACAACCTGCAAGCGGCGCTGATTTTGCGGGCCACGACGGGGGAAGAACAGCGTAACCAGGATAACTTCAGCTTTGGCACGCTGTCTTTTAGCTGGGTGTTATGAGGAAGCGCCCCTGTCGGGGCGCTTTTGTCAGTACCAGAAATCAGATTCTGGTCAGGCGCAGGTAAGGACGCAATTCGTTCCAGCCCTGCGGGAACATGTCCTTGGCCTTCTCGTTGGAGATGGACGGCGGAATGATCACCTCGCCACCTTTTTTCCAGTCCGCCGGCAATGCACAGCTATTGGCATCGGCCGTCTGCAGCGCATCGATGGCACGCAGGATCTCGTCGAAGTTACGGCCCACCGCCATCGGGTAGGTCATGGTCAGACGTACTTTCTTGTCCGGATCGATAATGAACACACTGCGCACAGCGGCGGTTTCGCTCTCACCCGGATGGATCATTTCATACAGCTCAGCGATCTTGTGGTCCTCATCGGCAACGATCGGGAACTGCAGATCACAGCTCTGAGTGTCGTTTACATCATCAATCCACTTCAGATGTTCTTCGACTGAGTCAGTCGACAAACCGAGAGGCTTCACATTGCGGGCAGCAAACTCCTGCGCCAGCTGTGCCGTGCGGCCCATTTCTGTGGTGCATACCGGGGTGAAGTCAGCCGGATGGCTGAAGAAGAACACCCAGGAATCGCCGGCCCACTCGTGAAAGCTCATGGGGCCTTTGGTGGTGTCTACGTTGAAATCAGGGGCAATTTGTCCAAGACGAATCGTCATTTCATTTCTCCTGTCGGGGTTTCCACGTTTGTGGCATTGGTTAACAAAGCTTCAATGGGTTGGGTTTCATGGCCTGCGTCATGGGCCGCTTTGAGCAACATCGGGATATTGCATTGCGGGTTCCGGGCCCGGGACTGGGCCCACATGTGCACCGCCCGCCGGCCTGTGCGGCAGAATCCGAGAATGGGCGCAGGGGCCGCATCAAGTGTCTGTGCAAAGGCATCCACATCCTGTTCGGTGTATTCACCGGAGGCGACCGGCACGCAGAACCACTGCAGGCCCTGGCTGGCTGCTGCTTCCCGGAAGGCTTCTTCACCCTCGTAGCCGTCCTCGCCCGCGCGGCGATTACAGATCACGGTTCGGAAGCCCTGGCGGCGAATGTCCTCAAAGTCCTCAGGAGCGACCGCATCTGCCACGGCGAATCCTGGTTCCAGAAAATGAATCTTCATCGTTAATCTCCAGCTCAGAAGCCGTTTACCGGGACTTTCAGGTAAACCTGTCCGTTGTCTTCCGCCGGCGGCATGGCCCCGGCACGCATGTTCACCTGCACCGACGGTACGATCAGCCTCGGCATGGCGAGCGTGGCATCGCGCTCGGTTCGCATCCGCACAAATTCGGATTCGTTCATGCCCTCGCGAACATGGATGTTACGTTCGCGCTGTTCGGCTACCGTGGTTTCATGCTGGTATTCATCCCGCCCCGGCGCCTTGTAGTCATGGCACAGGAAGATCCGCGTCTCGCCGGGCAGAGCCAGTACCTTCTGCACAGACTGGTACAGGGTCTGGGCGTCACCGCCGGGGAAATCGCAGCGGGCGGTACCGGAATCCGGCGCGAACAGGGTGTCGCCAACAAAGGCCGCATCACCGATAACGTAGGTCAGGCATGCCGGCGTGTGACCAGGCGTGTGAAGGACCTCCCCCTCCAGGTTGCCAACCCGGAAGGTGTCGCCCTCCTCAAACAACTGGTCAAACTGGCTACCGTCCCGGGCAAATTCAGTGCCGGCGTTGAAGGCTTTTCCGAAGATTTCCTGAACATCCACAATCTTCGCGCCTATGCCGGTCTTGCCACCCAGGTGTTCGTGCAAGTAGGGCGCAGCGGAGAGGTGGTCGGCATGTACGTGGGTTTCAAGAATCCACTCCACCTGGAGATTGTTGTCCCGAATAAACGAGATGATCTGATCGGCTGAACGCACGTCGATCCTGCCGGCGGCGTAATCAAAATCCAGTACCGAGTCGATGATGGCACAGGCCTGGCTGTCGGGATCCTGAACGACGTAGCTGAAAGTGTTGGTCGCTTCGTCGAAGAAATGAGTGACTGATGGCGTTTGCATCGTCGTGTCCTCCTCGGGCATGGGTATCGTTAACTCACACCCTCAGTAGACCATACTTTTAGATATAACCATATACCATTAACGCATATGAAATTTGATATAGGCGATAGCTCCGGTAAATCACATATCAAAAGCTTTAATTAATTCGCTATGGATGAAGGGCGGAGGACTGAATCACAGGAGGGGGCGCCCTGTCCGGGCGCCGTTTTTCTGAACGTTGTTTCAGTGATGCTCGCGGACGACAGGGCTGGCCAGCCACTCCCGACCTTTGAGCATACCGTGCCAGTATAAGGTGGGCAGCTGCTTGGCCTTGAGCCACCAGGCAGCGCGGGTGGCTTTGGTGCCATCGTTTACCCACTGCGGGAAACTGGGCTGAAGCACACCGTTATAGCCAAATTCGGCCAGCACGATGCGGCCGTTCTCTACCGTCAACGGGCAGGAACCGTACCCGAGGTAAGCCGCAGGCAGGGGCTGATTCCGTAAACTTGCAATGAGGTTTTCCGCCACGACCGGCGCCTGCTTTCGAACGGCTGCGGCGGTTTTGGCATTACCGGTGCCGCTCACGTCGCCAAGTCCGAATATATTGGCAAAGGTTTTGTGTTGGAGCGTATCGTCCGCCAGATTCAACCAGCCACCGTCATTGGCCAGAACGGACTCGCGGATGAAACCGGGCGCCCGCTGGGGCGGCACCGCGTGCAACATATCGAAATCCAGTTCCCGATCCTGGCTGTTACCTTCAGCGTCCGTAAGCCGGAACGTGGCTTTCCGGGCGGGGCCGTTAACAGCTACCAGATTGCTCTGAAAGTTGACCTGAATACCGTATTTATCAATGTATTCCTGAAGTGCCGGGACATAAGCCGGCACACCGAACAGAACCGCTCCGGCATTATGAAACTGAATATCGAGTTGGCCAAGAACTCCGTTTCTGCGCCAATGGTCGGAAGACAGATACATCGCTTTCTGCGGCGCCCCGGCACATTTGATAGGCATGGGTGGCTGGCTGAACAGGGCCCTTCCCTTTTTCAGGGCCTGTACCGTTTGCCAGGTGTATTGCGCCATACCCTGACGGTAGTTGGACGTCACACCATTGTCCCCAAGCGCGGATTCCAGACCATCAATCGCAGACCAGTTCAGCTCCAGCCCCGGCGCCAGCACCAGTGCCTGATAGGAGATGCTCGAACCGTCCGCCAGCCTTACCTGATTCTGCTCCGGCATTACGCCCGAAACCGCCTGCTGATACCAGGAGACAAAACCCGGCATCACCTGTGACATGGGCCGGGAGGTAACCTCCGGCTGAAAAACGCCGCCACCGACCATGGTCCAGCCTGGTTGATAGTGATGGGTCGCGGATGGTTCCAGGATCGCGATATCCAGACGGCGGTCCCGTTTGTGCAGGCTGGACGCCACCGAGATACCGGCAGCGCCGCCACCAACGATAACAATGGTGTGGTGCCGGTCTGCCCCCGCCGGTTCTGTTCTGCTGTTCATGCCTCTACCCTCTTGTGTTTGTTCGCACGGCATTTCATCTTGATGTATATCAAATCCTAGCACCATTTAAGATATATCGTTATATCGATATGAAATATAGCGATGCACAAGGTCCTTCGCGGTTCATAGCGCACAAGGCGGGAATATAGAGCGGTGGGAGTGGCCTTTACACGGCCGGGATGGCTGTCGGGTCGGGGGCGGTCAGGCAAGCGAGAGGCGTTTACCTGACTGCGGCTCAGTGACTGTCCAGATCCTCATAACCGGTAATCATCGGTTTGATATGACTGGTCAGGGTTTTACCCATGGTGGTCATATAAACGTGGGCGATCACAAACACCAACATGGCAAAAGCGGCACCGGTATGAACCAGAGCGACGGTCTCCAGCTGCAGCGCGCCGGCCAGCGTCGCGGGCCAATTGTTATAGAACAGGTACAACAGGCCAGAGGCCCAGATAATCGGTGAAATTATCAGTTTGAAGAACAGGTAGGCCAGCCGCTGCAGCGGGTTGTGTTTTGCTCGTGTGGTTTTTTTGTAGGGATGGGCGGCGCCGGTAAACGTACCCACCAGATAATAATGCATAACCGCAAACAGGCCATCCCGGGTAGGAATATACTGGCGCCACTCGCCGGTGGTGAAATGCCAGAAAATGGCAAATATCCACAGCACAATCAGTGCCCAGGCGGCCAGCGTATGCACCTGCACGGCCGTACTGAAGCGCATGACGTCGTAGCTGCCATGAATGGCAAAGCCGGTGAACAGCAAGACAAAAATCAGCAGCGCCTGAGTCCAGTGCCAGAAGCGCTCAAAACGTTTGAACATCAGTACCCGGCTCATTGGTCTTTCCTCCCACTGAACACGACCCTTGCCATGGCGTGCACCAGAACACCAAACAGGGTGGCTGCCACCAGCAACCAGCCAATCCGGTCCAGCCAGACACTACCGTTGTGGCCTGGCATATAAATACCACCCAGCCCCGCCAGCCGGCTTTCAGCCTTGTGGCAACTGCCGCACTTCACCGCCTGTTCAGCGGGTGCCACCATGTGGGTGATCGGCCAGTGCATGGTGGTTTCGAT
Source organism: Marinobacter sp. EVN1 (assembly GCF_000475375.1). Taxonomy (NCBI): domain Bacteria; kingdom Pseudomonadati; phylum Pseudomonadota; class Gammaproteobacteria; order Pseudomonadales; family Marinobacteraceae; genus Marinobacter; species Marinobacter sp. EVN1. Next base: position 45,048 of record NZ_AXCB01000018.1, on the reverse strand, counting down.
AAAGCTGAACTCACCACTGTAGGGCATGCCAGACAGATCACTGGCGGCTTGCAGGGCTTTCTCCCAACTGAAATTGCTCCACAAAGAGGTATCATCGGCACCGAACACATGGGTGGCCAGCAAGGTCTGTCTCTCGGTATCAAACGGCTGCTTTCCACGCATCACCTTGAACGGCCAGATGCGGGATTCACCATTATCAGGGCTGCCTTCCACCCGGTTAATGGCCACCGGCGGATTCTCGATATCCAGCGGATCCCCGGCCAGGGTATATTTCACTGTGCCATCAAACCAGGCGTACTCCGGCACCACATTCTCGCCATGGCGGAAATCCCCTTTTTCACTGAGGTAGCTCGGGTGGCCATGGTCGTCCAGCTGTTTTATTGGCTGTCCGTTTTCATCCAGCCGACCGGCGGTGGACCAGTCCCACCAGGTCTTGGTGGGCACCCCGCCCCGGGCAAAAGCCGGGATGTGGCAGGTCTGGCAGGCGAGTTTGTCTACGTGGTCGTTCAGTTTTGGCTTGTCGTGGGGCGCAAGGCCATGGCAGGACTCGCAACTGGCCCGGGAGAAATCCGTATGGCCCGGCACATCAATGCCCAGGGTATCCCGGGCATTGGCCTGGTACCGGCTGCCGGATACCGCATGCCCCATGGTGGTGTGGCAGTCAGAACAGCCGAAATTCAGGCCCTCCGGCGACATGTGCACATCCAGTGATTTTGGTGGATTAATCAGAGACGTATCCAGATCACCGTGCTTCACGCCGTCGGCGCCGCCTCCATGGAAGTGGCAGCTACCGCAATTGGCCCGGCCACTGGCGCCCACATTCCGGGCAATGCGCTCCAGTCCGGCGGCTGGACCATTTTGCCGCTGCCCTTGGGCCATTCCCGGGGAATATAGGTGGGGTGGCCCGCCAGCGTCGGGAATTTCCAATACTCGCCTGTGGTGTCGTGGCACACCAGGCAATCCACCGCATTCTCGGCCTGCGGCGGTGGCTCACGCATATCATTCCAGCCGTAACCCACATGGCACGACGTACACCGGGGCTCGTTGGTAATGGTCATCCCGCAAAAGCTGTTGATGACCTTGCTTTTGCCCAGGGTCTGCCCGGTTTCGTCATGCTCGTAGAGCCAGGTCCAGTGAGTAGTCTGGCGAATCTGTTCACCGGCCTCGGTATGGCAGGTCAGGCAGGCCGCCGTCACGTCTTCCGCGCGGTCAAAGGGGCCCTGCAATGCCTTGAACTTGCTGTGATCTGCCGTGGTGGTCGATTTCCCGTTTACAGGCGCTATCGAGGCGGACCCATTCGCGGCAAATACCAGGCTGGCAACGAGCACCAAACATTTGAGCGAAAAAAGCATTCGCAGGGCTCTCTTGTTGTTCATATCGGCACCATCCACTCAGATGAGCATCTGAATTGAGTCTAGTTACACAGAGCGGGATTTCCCGGCGACGTGTAAAAGCATTGAGCAAAATCAATCTATCGCTCTGTGGCGTGCAGAACAGTGACATTGTCACTGAAGCCTCAATAGCCCTGGTTCTACGATTGGCATGTAAACCATCAAAACTCAGGAGTTACCCCATGACGAATGCCATCAAGACCTTTGCACTGGCGCTGTTGTTCGCGGCCCCACTGACTGCAACGGCGGAGAATCAAAAAGCGAAAGACGGCAATAGAGGAAACACCGTGGAAGAGGTTCTGGTGATTCTCTCCAGCGACTCCCTGCAAACCCAGGGTATGGCGATGGTGCTGTCCAACACTATGGCCCAGAAGGGTGCCAAGGTGAATGTGCTGCTTTGCGACGAAGCCGGCGACCTGGCTCTGAAAGCCTATAAAGCCGAGCCCCTGGCGCCGAAAAACGTCACTCCGGGGCAGATGTTGCGCGGGCTTATGAAAGCCGGTGGTGCGGTGAATGTTTGTGCGCTGTATCTACCCAACAGCGAGTACAGCAAAGACGATCTGCTTGACGGTGTCGGCGTTGCGACCCCGCCGGCCATGGCCGGCCAGATGCTGGATCGCAAGATGCGCACCTTCACTTTCTGAGGCCGGACATAGTTCCGGTGTTTTTCATGCGCCAGCCTCTATCGGGCTGGCGCTTTTGGTTACAAGCAAACAACGAGGTATCCGATGGCGCATAGCGACGTTTCACGGCTACAGAACTTCCCGGTTTCCTGGTTTGCCACAGTCATGGGGCTTGCCGGTTTGACCATTGCCCTGCACCGGGCAGAGGCGATACTCGGGTGGAGCATTCACCCAAGCCCTGCACTTCTGGCATTGACCGTGGCCGTGTTCGCCACGCTGGCCGGCCTCTACCTGTTAAAACTGGCCAGACACCCCGCCAGTGTCAAAGCTGAACTGAGCCATCCGGTCAAACTCAACTTTTTTCCGACCATTTCGATTGGCCTGATACTGATCAGCATTGCCCTTCTGCCTCATTATCCGGGCTTGTCACAGATTGTCTGGACCGCCGGCACTGTGCTGCATTTCGGCTTCACGCTGTATGTGCTGTCGATCTGGATCCATCACACCCATTTCGAGATTAACCATATGAACCCGGCCTGGTTCATCCCGATTGTGGGCAACATCCTGGTACCCGTCGCCGGAGTGCATCACGCGTCGGTGGAAATTTCCTGGTTCTTTTTCAGCATCGGGCTGCTGTTCTGGCTGGTGCTGCTGACCATTATTTTTAATCGAATGTTCTTCCATCAACCGCTACCGGGAAAGCTGCTGCCTACACTGTTTATCCTGATAGCACCACCCGGCGTCGGAATGGTGTCCTGGTTACAGCTGAACGGAGAAGAAGTGGACGCCTTCGCCCGGATTCTCTACTACAGCGCACTGTTCCTTACCCTGATGCTGTTTACCCAGACATCCCGATTCATCAAAGTCCCGTTCGCCCTGTCTTGGTGGGCCTATTCATTCCCCATGGCAGCAATCACCATTGCCACACTGTTGATGCATCAAAGCCTGGGGCTGGTCTTCCTGAAATGGTTGGGGCTGATCTTGCTGATAGTGCTTTGCCTGCTGATTACCGGGCTGGTGATCAGAACCGCAGTTGCGGTGCGGCGGCGGGAAATCTGCGTGGAGGAGTGAAACCGGGCAGTGACGCCCGCCCAATGCAGGCGGGCGTCGTCGCTATCATGGACGATAGATTTTCTCGGGGTTGGCCTTGGTCGACCAGGGCAGGCCGGAATTCTGCCAGCCGTTCTGCACACGGAATCCCTTCTTTTCGCCTTCCTTCACGGTACTGCCCTGGAAGCCGTTGTCGATGTACTTCACGTTGGTAAAGCCCCGCTCCAGCAGATAATCAGCACTGGGCTTGCCGCGGGCGGAACCGGAGCGGCACATGGTGATGATCAGGGAATCCCGCGTCAGTCCCTTTTCCTTCAGCGCGGCATCAACCTGGGCAACAAAATCCTCGTTGATGTCCATGGCGAAGACACCTTTCTCATCGTTCCAGCGCGAACGATCCACCAGCTGGAACGGAATGTTTCGGTCCACAGCATCGGTAAAGCCGATGAACATGATTTCCACCGGATCCCGGACATCAATGAACAGCAGATTGTCACCTTGCTCCTGAACCGTGTCCCAGGTCTGCTCCGGAGTCACAGACAGTGCCTCTTCCGCTTGGGCTGACATCGCAACCGTCAAAAAGAAAAGCACAGACACAACAATCGGTTTCATAACGCGTACTCCTGCCTACTTTTAAATTTCTTCTGAGCATAACTTTATAACCTAAATAAAAGCGGGAGAGCACGGCTTTTCTGCGCGACGAAATGCCGCAGAAAGATCCACAAATTGCAGACCGGAACCAAACTTGATGAACATCAAGTTCAGAACCAACTCTCGCGTTTTTGCGATGAACCACGCTGCCACTCTGTTACGTTGGAACCAGATGGATACCGAGTTGTTCTCAAAGGAGAAAGCGACATGATCAAGCATCCACTGGCAAAAGCACTCACCCTGAGCCTGGGCGTGGCAGCAGGTTCCGCCATGGCGGACAACCTGATGGAACGGGCCAACAGCATGTTCGAGCCCATTCCAAAATACCCACCGGTGATTGATGGCAATGAACTCACCCAGGCCAAGGTTGAACTGGGCAAGATGTTGTTCTTTGAACCCCGCCTGTCTTCCAGCCACCTGATCAGCTGCAACACCTGCCACAACGTGGGGCTGGGCGGTGATGACGAGCTGCCTACCTCTATCGGCCATGGCTGGCAGAAGGGTCCCCGGAACTCGCCGACGGTGTTCAACGCCGTATTTAACGCAGCCCAGTTCTGGGATGGCCGTGCCGCCGACCTGGCCGAACAGGCCAAAGGGCCGGTACAGGCGGGGGTCGAGATGAGCAGTACGCCGGACCGGGTGGTGGCTACCCTGAAGAGTATGCCGGAGTACATTGAGCGCTTTGAGGACGCATTCCCGGGCCAGGAAAATCCGGTCACCTTCGACAATATGGCTGTTGCCATTGAAGCCTATGAAGCAACACTGATCACCCCGGAAGCACCTTTCGACAAATATCTGCGCGGCGACACCTCCGCGCTGAACGAGAGTGAGAAAGAAGGTCTGGCGCTGTTCATGGACCGCGGCTGTACCGCCTGCCACAGTGGTGTGAACCTCGGCGGTCAGAGCTACCATCCATTCGGGCTGGTTGCCAAGCCGGGTGCCGAGATCCTGCCAGAGGGCGATAAAGGCCGCTTCTCTGTCACCGAAACCGCGTCTGACGAGTATGTGTTCCGCGCCTCTCCGCTGCGTAACATCGAGCTGACCGCGCCCTATTTCCACTCTGGCGCCGTCTGGAGCCTGGAAGAAGCCGTTGCGGTGATGGGTACGGCCCAGCTGGGTACCGAGTTGAACGACGATGAAGTGAAATCCATCGTCGCATTCCTCAAGACGCTTACCGGCAATGTTCCGGAAGTAACTTATCCGGTACTGCCACCAAGCACCGCCAATACGCCCAAGCCGGTGGACATGATCCCGTAAAGCACGGGCTCTGCATTCACCCTCGAAGGCGCGCTTTCCCGGCGCGCCTTTTTTGTCTTGCGGTCGCCATACCATCCGGACAACTACCCACCTTTGTCCGCTTGTGCGGTTGCTGATGAGCAAGCTATCGTCTGTTTTCTTTCTTAAAGACAGGCTAGAGGCTATGAATCCGACCATTGAACTTCTGAAATCCCACCGCTCTATCCGCAAGTTCAAGGACCAGCAGATCCCACGGGAGTTGTTCGAAGAGCTGATTCGTGCCGGCCAGAGTGCCGCCACCTCCAATCACGTTCAGGCCTACTCCATCATCCATGTGGTCAACCCGGAGAACCGCCGTAAGATCGCCGAACTGGCCGGCGGCCAACCCTATGTCGCCAACAGTTCCGACTTCCTGGTGTTCTGTGCCGATATGAAACGGGCGACGGAAGCCGCAGAGCGGGCCGGTGCCGAGGTGATACGAGGTATGACCGAGCAACTGCTGGTTGCCACCATCGACACCGCCCTGATGGCACAGAATGTCGCCATTGCCTCGGAATCCGAGGGTCTGGGACTGTGTTACATCGGCGGTATTCGTAACAACCCGCAGGACGTGAGCGAGATTCTGAAACTGCCGGAACATGTCTACCCGGTATTTGGCATGTGCCTCGGCTACCCCGATCAGAACCCGGAAGTTAAGCCCCGGCTGCCACTTTCCGCGATTCTGAAAGAAGACGCCTACACCGATGCCGATGACACCGCACTGGTGACCCGTTTCGACCAGACCATGAATCAGTATTACCAGGCCAGAAGCAGCAGCAACAAGGACACCACCTGGTCCGAACAGCTGAAGCCACTGTTTACCTCAAAACTGCGCCCGCACATAAAAGCATTCCTCAACGGTCGCGGCTTCGGCACTAAATAGATCGATTTTTTCGATGAATTTGCCTCAGTAAATACGATTCTTGCGGCAACCGCCTTAGACTAAAGTATGCCCCCTTTGTTCGTTTGCTACTGAAAGGGGCATACTCATGGCGGGCTTTGATACCGATATTCTTCTGATTGGCGGCGGCGTTATGAGCGTCACGCTGGCCTCTCTGATTCAGCAACTGGACAGCTCCCGGTCGATCACCCTGGTCGAACAGGGGCAACAGCTGGCCGGCGAAAGCTCGGACGCCTGGAACAATGCCGGCACCGGTCACGCCGGTTATTGCGAACTCAACTACACCCCCGCCAACCCCGACGGCAGCGTTTCCGTAGAGCGGGCGCTCGCCATCAACGAGCGCTTCGAGCTCTCACTTCAGTACTGGAGCAGCCTGGTTGAGAAGGGGCTCTTGCCCGCACCGGCCAACTTCATTCGCCGGGTGCCACATCTGAGCTGGGTTCAGGGCGCCAAGGCCTGTGATTTTCTGAAAACCCGCCACAGAGCCCTCGAGGGCCAACCGCTGTTTCAGGAGATGAAGTTCAGCGATCAGCCAGACACCCTCGCTCGCTGGCTCCCGCTTATCCACGGTACCCGGCAAGCCTTTGAACCGGTCGCAGCTACCCGCGTCGCCCACGGCAGTGACGTCAATTTTGGCGCACTTACGCGCCTGCTGGGGCGCTCCCTGGCCCAGCACAACGCCTGTGATATTCAGCTCCAGTGCCAGGTAACCGATATCAAGCGCGAAGCCGGCGGCTGGCGCGTGCACCTGCATCATCTGAACAGCGGCGAGAAACGCAGCATTACCAGCCGTTTTCTGTTCATTGGCGCGGGCGGAGCCGCCCTGTCTCTGTTGCAGAAGACCGGTATTCCGGAAATTCGCGGCTACGGGGGATTCCCGGTGTCCGGCCTGTGGCTGGCCTGCAATAACGAAGACATGGCCCTGTCACACAACGCCAAGGTCTATAGCCAGGCACCGGTGGGCGCGCCACCCATGTCGGTACCGCACCTGGACACCCGCTTTATCAATGGCAAGGCGGCCCTGCTCTTTGGTCCCTTCGCCGGCTTTACCACCCGCTTCCTTAAAAGCGGCGATCGCCTGGATCTGATCCGCTCGGTTCGCAGCCACAATCTGCGGCCGCTGATCGACGTTGGCGTGCACAACTGGCCGCTGACCCGATACCTGATCAAAGAAGCCCTCAGTCCCAAATCGGCCCGCGTCGGCGAACTGGCGCGCTTTATTGCGGATCCGGACCCAGCTCAGTGGCAACTGGTGCGGGCCGGGCAGCGTGTTCAGGTTATCAAGCCAACGGCCTCGGGCCGGGGCAGTCTGGAATTCGGCACCGAGGTTTTGAGCACTGAGGACCGATCCCTGGCAGCCCTGCTGGGCGCTTCACCGGGCGCCTCCACCTGCGTCTCCGCAATGCTGGAGGTCATAGAACGTTGTTTCCCGGAGCTGATTCAGGGCCAACCGCTGCAAACCCTGCAATCGCTGATTCCCAGCTACGGCCAATCGCTTCAGACCGACCGCCAGCTGCTGGCCGATGTCCGCCGCTACACCCTTCACACCCTGGGGCTGAACACCGGGGCAGAACAAACTCAAACTGAACGGAGCCTGTACGCATGATGATAGGGATTCCCAGAGAACGACAAGACGGCGAAAACCGTGTGGCAATTATCCCATCCGGAGTTTCCACCCTGCTGGAGGCCGGCTACGAGGTGGTGGTCGAGAGTGGCGCTGGCAGTGCCGCCCATTTCACCGATGACGACTATCGCCACGCCGGGGCCATCATCGCCGACGATGCCGACGCCTTATATCGTCAGGCCACAGTCATCCTCAAGGTTCGGGCGCCCTCTTCAGAGGAAGCGCGACTGATTCAGCAAGACGCCACCCTGATCTGCCTGCTCGATCCCTGGTTCAACCAGCCTTTGCTGGAACAGCTCGCCGGGCAAAACGTACAGGCATTTGCCCTGGACCTGGTGCCCAGAACCACCCGCGCCCAGTCCATGGACGTGTTGAGTGCCATGGCGGGCATCAGCGGCTACCGCGCCGTCCTCAGTGGCGCTATGGCCCTGCCCCGTTACTTCCCCATGCTGATGACCGCCGCCGGCACCATTCATCCGGCCCGGGTACTGGTCATTGGCGCCGGTGTTGCAGGTCTGATGGCCATTGCCACCGCCCGCCGCCTGGGCGCAGTGGTCGAGGCCTACGACCTTCGCCCTGAGGTGAAAGAACAGGTGGAGAGCCTGGGTGCCGATTTCATTGAAATCGAAGTGCCTGAATCCGATACCACCGGAGACAGCGGTTATGCCAAGGCGCAGAGCGAGGCGTTCTACACCGCCCAACGACAGCAACTGGCAGACTGCGTCGCCCGCGCCGACCTGGTAATCACCACGGCGGCGGTACCCGGAAAACCGGCTCCCAAACTGATTGACCAGGAAATGATCCACCGCATAAAGAGCGGCTCGGTGATCGTGGATCTGGCGGCGGACAAAGGCGGCAACGTGGACGGCACCGTTCTGAACCAGAAGGTGGATGTGGACGGCGTTACCCTGGTCGGCCATGCCAACCACCCCTCCCGCGTACCGGTGCACGCGTCCCAGCTGCTCACCCGCAACATTACCGCCTTTTTGCTCAACATGACCGAAGACGGTCGTGTGGTACCCAAGCTGGAGGACGAGATTGTTGCGGCCACACTGGTGGTCCAGCACGGCAGCGTCCGCCACAACGCCGAGACTCGAGACACTCCGCAAACTTCAACCCAAAAGGACACGGACTGATGGAACTGTTTGCACTCAGCTTTACCATTTTCATTCTGGCATTGTTCGTCGGGGTAGAACTGATCAACAAGGTTCCGCCCACGCTTCATACCCCGTTGATGAGCGGCACCAATGCCATCTCCGGCATCGTGATTGTCGGCGCCATCATCAGCGCGGGTAGCACAGAGCTGTCGCCTAATGTCGCCGGCGTGCTGGGCTTTATCGCTGTCACCCTGGCCAGCATCAATATCGTGGCCGGTTTTCTGGTGACGGATCGCATGCTGAATATGTTCAAGCGGAAGGGATAACCATGTTTGCATTGATCAATCTGTCTTACCTTGCAGCTGCCGTCTGCTTCATTCTCGGCATCAAGGGCATGACCCGCCCGAAAACGGCCGTACGTGGCAACCAGCTGGCCGCCATCGGGATGCTGATTGCGGTCGTCGCCGCCCTGTTGCACCAGGAAATCATCAGCTACGCGGCCATCATCGCCGGCATGCTGCTGGGCGGCGCGATCGGCGTCTGGCTCGCAAAACGGACCGCAACGACGGAAATGCCGGAACTGGTGGCGAGCCTGAACGGCATCGGCGGGGGCGCCTCCGTTGCGGTGGCCGCCAGCACCTGGATGCACGCGGTAAATGCCACCGGTGCCGGCAGTGCCGGCTGGACCGCCGCGATTCTGGCCTCCATCGTCATCGGCTCGGTCACCCTGACCGGGTCGGTGGTAGCCGTTCTGAAACTCAAGGGGAATATTGGCGACAGCCGGAACAATCGCCTGTGGCACAGTGTCACGCTGGTTACTCTGATTGCCGCCGTGGCCGGGGCCGTTCTGTTTGCCACCAGCGGCAGCACCAGCCCGCTGGCCCTCGCGGCCCTCGTAGGGCTCTGCCTGCTGCTTGGCATTGGTCTGGTCCAGCCTATCGGTGGTGCCGACATGCCGGTCGTCGTCGCCCTGCTTAACGCCTATTCCGGCCTGGCGGGCGCGGCCACCGGATTCGTGCTGGGCAACCAGGGGTTGATCATTACCGGTTCCCTGGTGGGTGCTTCCGGGCTGATTCTGACCGCCATCATGTGCAAGGCCATGAACCGGTCACTGCCTAACGTTCTGTTTGGCGGCGTACTGGGCGGCTCGGATAGTCAGGCGAGCCAGCAGGATGAAGGGGAGTTTTACGATGGCAAGGTGAAATACGCCACCCCTGACGACCTGGCTCTGCTGCTCGATGGTGCCCGTAAAGTGGTCATGGTGCCCGGATACGGCCTGGCGGTGGCTCAGGCACAGCATGCGGTGAAAGAACTCGCCAACCAGCTTGAGGGCCGTGGTGCCAAGGTCAGTTACGCGATTCACCCGGTGGCAGGCCGGATGCCAGGGCACATGAACGTGCTGCTGGCCGAAGCTGAAATCCCTTATGACCAGTTGAAAGACATGGACGCCATCAACCCGGAACTGCCGCAGGCGGATGTGGCCATCGTGCTCGGCGCCAATGACGTGGTGAACCCGGCCGCCGCCGAAGACCCGAACTCGCCCATCTTCGGCATGCCCATACTGGACGTGCACAAGGCGAAAACGGTGGTGGTGGTCAAGCGCAGCCTGTCCGCTGGCTTCGCCGGCATTCCCAACGGTCTGTTCATTCGCGACAACAGCCTGATGGTGAAGGGCGACGCCAAGGAAGTCCTGCAAGCCACCACCAGCGCGATCAAGGAACTCTGATCAGCCGTCCTCAAGGATGAGGACCACCAGCTCCTTGGGGCCATGGGCCCCATAGGCAAGCACCTGCTCGATGTCCGCCGTCTTGGACGGACCAGAGACCAGCAACAGGTTCGTGGGCAGACCCGCGGACCAGTTGTGCTTCTGCATCATCCCATACAGGTTGTCTTCCACCTCACTCGCCTTGAGCAACGCGATATGCAACGGCGGCAGAAGACTCATTAGCCGCGGTTCGTGACGATCCGGCCACAGTACCAGTGAACCGGTGGCAGCAATCCCGCCCACTGTGCCCGTCACGCTGGCATCCACCTGCCAGAACAGTTCCTCTTTCCATTCCTCAATGGGGCGGTCATAGACCAACAGCTCCGGTCTGGGCTCCGCACGCTGCCAGTGCTCCGCCAGCTGCTTGCCGTGCTCGGTACCCGGGGCATAAAGCACATTCTTCAGGCCGCGGCTCTCCAGCAATTCCTGAACCTTTGAGGGCCATTGCTCGGTCGTCAACTGGTGGATTTCGGTGTGCACCGCTTCCATCAGGGAGCGCAGTCGGGTAATCCGGTCCTCCGGCGCATACTGCCAGGGGCGGGTCACCAGAGCCTCATCGAAATCGTCCGGCCGGGGCGTAGTGCCGGCCAGACCGGCACGGAGCTTGTTGAGAATATTGCTGCGGGCACTCATCACCGGTCTCCCTGATTCAAATGGGCTTTGGCCAGATCATGCAAAGACCGCCGGGCCGGTACCGGCGCCGAGTGGTTCTCGGTCCAGGGACCGACGTTTTTCGGTGCCAGTTTGCCAAAACGGGTCGCGCCCCACAGGAACAGGCGGTAAAACAACGGCGACGTATTCAGGCTGGCCCAGAAGCGCCAGATTGCCCGCTCCTTGCGGGAATACTTGGCGCCGCCATCTTTAACTTTCGGCTGTTCGGCGGGGCTTTTCACGTTTTCCTGACGCAAGCGCTGCAGCATTTCCGGGATCGGAATCTTCACCGGACACACTTCTCCACAGGCGCCACACAATGAGGACGCGCTGGGATGATCCGGTACCTTGTGCAGGCCAACCATATGCGGCGTAATAATCTTGCCGATCGGCCCCGGATACACTTCACCATAGGTGTGGCCACCCACACGGGTATAGACCGGGCAGTGGTTCATGCACGCACCGCAGCGGATACAGTTCAACGTCTGGCGCAGTTGGGCATCGGCGAAAGCACCGCTGCGGCCATTGTCCAGCAGCACCAGATGCACTTCTTCCGGACCATCCAGCTCATCCGCCTTGCGCGGGCCGGAAATCATGTTCACGTAAGTGGTGATCGGCTGGCCCAATGCGGAGCGGGTGAGCAGCGACAACAGAGGCACCACGTCCCTCAGGTTCTCCACCACTTTTTCAATACCGGTAACAGCAATGTGCACCGGTGGCGCCGTGGTACTCATGCGGCCATTGCCTTCGTTTTCCACCAGCAGCAAGGTACCGGTTTCGGCAATGGCGAAGTTCACGCCGGAGACCCCGACATCCGCTTCAAGGAATTTCTGGCGCAGGGTGCGGCGACCAATCTGGATCAGTTCGTTCACATCCTCGGTCTCATCCACGCCCAGTTTGTCGTGGAACAGTCTGGAGACCTGAAAGCGGTTCTTGTGAATCGCGGGCATGATAATGTGGGAGGGCTTTTCACCATCCAGTTGGACGATATACTCGCCCATGTCCGACTCCAGGCACTCGATGTGGCGTTCGGCCAGGTAGTCGTTCATTTCCATTTCTTCGCTGACCATGGATTTACCCTTCACCACCTGAGAACCCTGCTTCGCCTCAATGATGGAGTGCACAATCCGGTTGGCCTCTTCGGTAGTCTCCGCCCAGTGGACCTTGACACCGTTTGCGGTCAGCCTGGTTTCCAGTTGTTCAAGCAAATCCGGCAACCGGGACAGCGCCCGGGCCTTGATGTGGTTGCCGAGTTCCCGCAGGCCCTCACGCTCTTCCTCGTCCGGAAAGGCATCGGCCCGCTTCTTCATCAGCGAATCCATGGCGACGCGGAAGTTGGTGCGCAGCTGGTCGTCGGCCAGGGCGCCCACCGCGCGGCCACGGAAGCTGTCGGTGAGTTCTTTTACCGGTATACGCTGGCTCATGATTTCACCTCTCCACTCACCCGCTCCCAAAGAAAGCTGGCCAGATGCCGGCCCCGGAACGTCTGTTTCTGTTTTTCCAGGGAGCCGTTGATGTTGAGCAGGCAGCCGCCATCAGCGGTTACCATTTCCGCTGCACCGGATTCCCGCAACGAACGGGTTTTGTCGAGCACCATGGCCCCGGACACTTCGGGCATGCGCACAGAGAAGGTGCCACCAAAGCCGCAGCATTCGCTTTCATGATCGTGGTCCAGCCGCTCGACATTCGCCAGCTTGCCCAGCAACTCCCGCGAGTGCAGGTGGGTGTTCATTTCCCTGCGGGCGGAACAGGAGGTGTGCAAGGCAATCTGTGTGGGCTGGCCGAGATCCTGCCAGTCCACCTTGCATACATGCAGCAGAAACTCGGTCAGCTCGAACGTTCGTTCAGCCAGATCTTCCACACGTTTAAGGGTATCTGGTTCTTCTGCAAAGACTTCCCGGTAATGCTGTCGGAACATACCGGCACAGGATCCGGACGGCACCACCACCGGCAAGCCGTTGTCGAGTAAATTGAGCTGTGCCCGCGCCACCTCCCGGGCCTCGTTCACGTAGCCGGAGGTCCAGGCCGGCTGACCGCAGCAGGATTGTTCGTCTGGAAAATGCACGCGAATGCCTTCCCGTTCCAGCAGGCGGATAGCATCCAGCCCGGCCTCGGGAAAGAACAAATCCACCACGCAGGTGCCGAACAAAGTGACCTCGGCCGGCTTGGCCGGATACGTTCGTGGCCTGGGGCGCTCAGGAGCCACGCGGGTGGCATTGGGGGCGGCGTCGTAAAACAGCTCACTCATCAGTCATTGCCTCCGGGCGGTCCGGCCGGCAGCCGGCCACCCGTTGTGGTTATCCCAGTGTTTTCAGTTCAGTAACGGGTCCGTCAGCCCCAGGCCGTAGGCGGCCAGCAGCGCAATCGAACCGGTCATCACCAGGTAGTATAGGGTCGGCCACACCGTCTTGCGCAGTGTCTGACCTTCACGGCCCAGCAACCCGACCGTAGCAGATGCTGCCACCACGTTATGGATGGCCACCATATTGCCTGCCGCAGCACCCACGGCCTGCACCGCCACCATCAGTGCGGTGGACAAACCAAGGCTCTCGGCAACGCCAAACTGGAACTGGCTGAACATCATGTTGGAGACCGTGTTGGAACCGGCCAGGAACGCACCGAGCGCACCCACCGTGGGGGCCAGCAACGGGTAAATGCCGCCAACCGCATCGGCAGCCCAGCTGGCCATGGCCAGCGGCATGCTCGGCAGGTCCGACAGGTTAACGCCGGAGTTGATCAGTATCCGCACCATAGGCACGGTGAACAGCAGCACGAAACCGGCACTCAGCAGCACGCCACCGGATTCTTTCACCGCCGAATTCAGCGCTTTCAGGTTCATCCGGTGGATGAAGAAAGTTGCCAGCACTACCATCACCAGAATACCGCCCGGCAGGTAAAGTGGCTGGATCCCGGCATTAATACCTGCTTCTCCCAGGATGTTGGAGAACGACACGCCAACGCTGGTGAAAGCTTGCTTGATCGGTTCAACGGTGCGGCTGAGCACCAGTACCACGCCGACCAGCACGTAAGGTACCCACGCCCGGAAACCGCTCATCGGTTTGGCGGCGATGTCTTCCAGTTTCATCTCAATGCTGCCCAGCCACTCACTGGGCCAGTCTTTGCTGTCGGCAAAATCCCAGGTCCGCTTCGGAATCAGGAAGCCTTTTTTGGCGGCAGTGGTCACAATCGCCAGACCAATCAGGCCACCCAGCAGAGACGGGAACTCGGGCCCCAGAATCACCCCGGTCAGGGCGTAGGGCACGACAAACGCGATGCCGGCAAACAACGCAAACGGCAGGACCTCCAGCCCCTCTTTCCAGCTTTTGTTCTTGCCGAAGAAGCGGGTCATCATCGTCACCATCAGTACCGGCATAACGACACCGACAATGCCGTGGGTGATGGCCACTTCCGAGGTGATCAGCTGCAGGTAGGTATCCCAGTTGGAGCCCAGGGCTTCCAGTCGCTCGGTAATGCTGGCCCGATCCAGACCCGTTGTCACTCCCACCACAATCGGTGTACCTACAGCACCAAAGGATACCGGCGTGCTCTGTACCATCATGCCCAGCATGACGGCAGCCATGGCCGGAAAACCGACCGCAACCAGCAGGGGCGCGGCGATGGCGGCCGGTGTACCAAAGCCAGAGGCACCTTCGATAAAGCTGCCGAACAGCCAGACAATGATGATGGCCTGAATGCGGCGATCCGGGGTGATGTTGGTAAAGCCGGCCCGAATCGTGGTGATGGCTCCGGAGTGCTTCAGCGTGTTCAGCAGCAATATCGCGCCAAAGATAATCCACAGCAGGCCGATGGTGATTACCAGCCCTTGCAAGGTTGAGGCGAGGATACGGTTCAGGGTCATATCCCAGGCGCTATAGCCAATCAGCGCGGTAACCAGAAATACCACGGGCATGGCACGGCGGGCGGGCCAACGCATGCCAATCAGCAGCACTCCGGCAAGAAGAATGGGCGTAAACGCCAACAGGGCGAGCAATCCGGACGACATCATGTTCTCCAGGGTCTTGTTGTTGGATTCTATTCTTGGATAATTGGTATTACCAATTTACAAACCTGTGCCGAGTACGTTATTTGAGCTGGCCTTATGGTGTCAAAACCGCCCACTCATACATTGGTCGTATTGCGTTGAAGTTTTGTTGTAAAAACAAGCATGGACAGGGGTAAGATTTATTGGTAAGACCAATTTTTAGACATACAAGCGAGACACCATGCCCATCAATCAGATTGCTCCCAGGCGGCTGGCCGACACCATTGTCGAGCAACTGGAGACCATGATTCTGGAAGGAACCCTGGAACCGGGGCAGCGCCTGCCGCCGGAACGGGTGCTGGCGGAGCAATTCGGCGTATCCCGCCCGTCCCTCAGAGAGGCGGTGCAACGCCTGGCGGCCAAAGGCCTGCTGAAAAGCCGCCAGGGCGGCGGCAATTATGTGGCGGAGAATCTGGGAAGCAGCTTCAGCGACCCACTCATCCCGCTGCTGGAAAAGCACCCGGAAGCACACCGGGATTTGCTCGAGTTCCGTCGCACACTGGAGGGCGACTGTGCCTATTACGCGGCCCTGCGCGCCACGGAAGTGGATCTGACACGGCTGGGCAAAGCCTGGGAAGAGCTCCACGCCTGCTACCAGAATTCCACTGCCCACAATCTGGAAGAAGAAGGGGCTGCCGATGCCCGCTTCCACATGGCTATTGCTGAAGCCAGCCACAACGTGGTGCTGCTGCACACCATGCGCAACCTGTTCAGCATGCTCAAGAACAACATTGTCACCAACATCGGTGGCATGTACTCCCGCGAAGTTCAGACCCGCCAGGGCCTGATGGACCAGCACCAGAAGCTGTATAACGCCATCGTTGAAGGCCGGGAAGAAGACGCCAGGGCCATCGCAGGGGAGCACATACAGTTTGTGCAGCAAACCATATCGGAACGCAGCGAAACCGCGCGACGGCGTGAACGGGCGTTGAGAAGGGAAGGGAGCGGCGAACACCGGGCTCCATAAAAAAGCCGGGGCAAGCCCCGGCATAAGCAATCACACGATGCATCAACACAATGCATGTCGTCCTGATGAGCCTTCACACTAACCGGAAGAGATGACGCTTGTGTGACAGGGCACGCTAATCCGGCAACTTCTCCCAGATTGTGAGCTCCGAAAAACTGTGCTGAAACTTGTTGCGGGTCTCCCGGATCACGAAGGGCAGGCTCCGGGGCTCTGCCAGCAAGCGGAAACGGGGGGACAACGCCGCCTTGAGACCATCCAGGGTGGTGAATGGCTCACCGTCTTTCAGGAAACCACCGAGCCAGTCCTGCCTGGGTGTGTACTCCTCCAGCCAGGTATAGGGTGAAGCAATCACCAGCAGCCCCAGCGCATTGATACGCTCATGGATCTGTTCCAGAAACAGGGATGGGTTGTAGAGACGGTCAATCAGGTTGCCGGCCAGCACCAGATCGTAGTCCCGGTAATCAGCGCCGAGCTTGCAGGCATCGCCCTGATGGAACGCCACGCGGCGGGCAGCCTCGGTCAGACCCAGGGCTGCCAGTGACCGCTCCTGGTAGCTGACCAGCTCGCCCTCTTCGGGCCGCGCATACCGCGCAACCCCCTCCCGCACCACCTCACGGCATTTGCCGATAAAGGTTTCCGAATAATCGACCCCATCGACATGATCAAACTGGCGGGCCAGCTCCAGCGAGGTACGTCCTACCGCACAACCGATATCCAACGCCCGGCAGCTGGCGCGGCCATCCAGCGCTCCAAGCGCGGCATCGGCCAGTTCTTTCGGAAAATTGGCTTCACCATGCCAGCTTTCACCGAAGTGAAACTCCAGATACTGGGCCAGGGTGGTGTTGCTCTCGTAGTAGCCGGACGGCTCATTCATGATTGTCTCCTGGCGACGACAGGCCTTTCCCTTGTTCCGTCGGCCTTGGGTAAAACGGTTGCACCAACGGGGCAAGCCCTTTGGCATCATCTATGAACAGTTGCAGGTGCGGGAAAGGTATTTCAATGCCCGCGTCGTCCAGGGCTTCCTTAATCTTCTCAAGCACATCAGCCATAATTCTGGGCTGAACCTCCAGATTGTCCGGCGTAATCCAGATCTTGACCTCCAGATCGACTGAAGAGTTGCCCAGAGTCTTGACCACCACTCGCGGCTCCATACCCGGCCCCTGCAAGACTTCAGAGTGCGCCAGCAGAACCGGCATAATCACGTCCCGGGCGGCCTTGGCAGACTCCTTATAGGCAATGCCAACCGGAATGTTCAGGCGCGTCGCCCCTTCGGCGCTGTAATTGATGATCTCCGAGGACGCCACGTTATCGTTCGGGATCATGGTAAAGATATTGTCCCGGGTACGCAGCCAGGTGGTCCGCAGGGCGATCTTCACCACCTTACCATCCTGGCCGTTGATGGTGACCCAATCGCCAATCCGGAAGGGGCGCTCAATCAGCAACGTAATACCCGCAATAAAGTTCGACAGCGTGGACTGGGCCGCAAACCCGACGGCAATCCCCACGATCCCCAGACCCGCGACGATGGAGACCACATCGAAACCGAACTGGGACAGCACCGTAACGGCCGCGAAGGTAACGGTGAGCACCGAGAACAGATTCTCGACCAATTGGCGGATGGAGGGTTCCAGACGGTAGCGATTCATCGTCTCCCGCAGCAGACGACCAATCGCCAGCCAGCCCACAAAAAAGCCCAACGCCATCAGGCCCGCCCTGGCCATGCCCTTCAACAGCTCCGGCGAGGCCTCGAATTGCGCCATAATCACCAGCAATCCGCCCAGCCCGAACAGATAACGGATGCCAGTGCGCAACTGACCAAACCAGGGCTTCGAGCTGCGTCGACTGCCAACGACAAGGCGTATCAGGCTAATCAGAATGCCATAGACCAGCAACAGAATGCCGAGGTAGATCACCGAAATCAGCAGTTGACTGAGAACATGTCCGGCCAGGGCCACCCAATCGGTCTGTCCGCCAGCGAGAGCGTCCAGGGTAGCCGAGAGATTCTGTGCTATCTGGCTTCGTACGGGTTCAAACAGGGCTTCTGCCATAGGGCATCCTTTTCCAAACACTGCATACTACACCCGGAGCGGTGAACAACCTTTGCCTTCAGAATAGACTGCTATCCGCAAACCGGCCGGGGATTACAGAACCGATTCCAGGGCCTGAATCAACCGGGCATCCTCGGGGCGCACCTGGCTCGGGAAACGGGCCGTCACCTTACCGTCACCATCGATCACATACTTGGTGAAGTTCCAGCGTGGCGGCTGGCTCTGGCGATTGATTTCCTGAAACACCGGATTGGCCTGCTCACCGGTCACTGCGCTCGGCGCGATCATGGTAAAACTCACGCCAAAGTTCACAAAACAGACCTTCGCGGCCTCTTCTTCGGAATCCGCCTCTTGCCGGAAGTCATCACTGGCAAATCCCACGACCATCAGCCCCCGATCCTTGTACCGCTGGTGCAGGGCCTCCAGGCCTTCAAACTGACCGGTATAACCACAACGGCTGGCTGTGTTCACCACCAGCATCGGCTTGCCAGCAGCCACCTCGCACAGATTCACCGAATCCCGGGAGTGCAGCTTGCGCTGCTCGTGGTCCAGGAAATCCGGGCAATCCCGGGCAATCCCGGGCAACGGCAGGCACCGTCAACCCTAACAGTAAAAGCACACTCACACACTTCAAGACTGTCCAACGCATCATCGGCCCTCCTGTCGATACATCCCCTGTATACGCACTGGATTACCAAACTGCTCAGGAGCGTTGTCCACATTGACACAAACCGGCAAAGCATCCTTCACAAAACTCTCATGTCATCGTCACACAGCACGGTCAGATTGTGGTGTCAAAACACACAACATAACCGAAACAAGGACAGTACCATGACGATGAAACCAACGCTGCTGGCAGCCGCCATCGGCGGCCTTCTGGCATCGACAACACAGGCATCGCTGGTCATCAGCGAGTATGTCGAAGGCTCCAGCAACAACAAAGCCATTGAACTGCTCAACACCGGCGACGCCGTGGTGGATCTTGCCCCCTGGGAGCTGCAGGTTTTCTTCAACGGCAGCGCCACCCCCGGGCAAACCTTCAACCTGGAAGGTTCGATTGCTCCGGGCAGCAACTTCGTTTTCGCTCATAGCGCTGCTGACCCGGCCATTCTCGCTGTGGCGGATCAAACCACCGGAGCCGGGCTGTTCAACGGTGATGACGCTGTCCTGCTCCTGAACGGCGGCACGGTTGCCGACAGTATCGGCCAGGTCGGTACAGACCCCGGCAGCTACTGGGGGTCCGGGGATACCCGCACCCAGGATCGCACTCTGCGCCGCCGTGCAGGCACCCTGGCCGATACCGATGCCTACGACGATTTCGACCCGGCCACGGTCTTTGACGGCTTTCCCCAGAACAGCTTCGACGATCTCGGCGTCGCCGGCAACGATGACGATAACCCGGACCAGCCACCGACTGCGCCGGATCTGACCTGTGGCGCTCCCGCCACCCGCATTTCGGACATTCAGGGCGAAGGCGATATCAGCCCGGTTGCCGGCCAGCACGTGGTGATCGAGGCCGTGGTTACGGCCGCCTTCAACACCAACGATGGCCTTGGCGGCATCTTTGTGGAGGAAGAAGCCTCAGACCGCGACGACAACCTCGCCACCTCCGAAGGCCTGTTTGTCTATGCGTCAACTCTGAACGCCGAGCCCGGCCAGCGCCTGCGGCTTGCCGGTGAAGTGACCGAATACGACGGCCTGACCGAATTGACCAATCTGGGCGGTACCGAAAACTGTGGCACCTCGGAGCTTCCACCACCGACGAATATTTCACTGCCCTGGGCCGATGCAACAGCTCCGGAAGCCTTTGAATCCATGCGAGTAAAATTCAGCGCGCCTCTTGTGGTGAACGACAACTACGACCTGGGCCGTTACGGCAGCCTGACCCTCGGGAGCGGTCGCCACTTTATCCCCACCAGTATCGCTGAGCCCGGAGCGGATGCCGCACTGGTGGCTGATCTGAATGCGCTGGACCGGATTATCCTGGACGACGCCAGTAACCGCCAGAACCCGGCCATCGTGCCCTACCCGACACCGCAACTGAGCGCCAGCCAGACCGTGCGCGCTGGCGACACCGTTCAGGATCTTGCCGGCGTTCTCGACTACCGTTTTTCGGAATGGCGTCTGCAGCCGACCGCGAGCCCGTCCTTCAGCCAGGCAAATGCACGTGTAACCGAGCCCGGCCTTGAGGATCGCGGTAACCTGGTGGTGGCTTCTTTCAACGTGCTGAACTTCTTCAACGGTGACGGCATGGGCGGCGGATTCCCGACGGCGCGGGGCGCAGACAACCCGGAAGAACTGGCCCGCCAGACCGAGAAGCTGGTCAGTGCCCTGGTCGCCCTTGATGCCGACATCATCGGCCTGATGGAAATCGAGAATGACGGCTACGGCCAGACCAGTGCCATTGCCGAACTTGCCAGGGCCCTGGGTTCCGAATGGCAGTGGGTCGATCCCGGCCTGGCACAACTGGGCAATGATGACATTGCCGTTGGCCTGCTGTACCGCTCCGACCGTGTCGAGATCGTTGGCACCGCCGCCACTCTGAGCGCGGCTCCTTTTGACCAGTTGAACCGCCAGCCCCTGGCACAAACCTTTCGGCTGAAGGATTCAGACGATGGCGTCACCATTGCCGTCAACCACTTCAAGTCCAAAGGCTGCGGCAGTGCCGAAGGCAGCAACGCTGACCAGAACGATGGTCAGGGCTGCTGGAATCCAGTACGGACCCAGGCCGCCCAGGCGCTGGCATCCTGGCTGGCAGACGATGCCACCGGAACCGGCGAACCGGATGTGTTAATCATCGGCGACCTCAACGCCTACGCGAAAGAAGACCCCATTCGCGCCCTGGCCAGTGCCGGCTATACCGATCTGCTGGCGACCTACGTTGGCGAGCAGGCGTATTCCTACGTGTTCTATGGCCAGGCCGGCTATCTGGACCACGCTCTGGCCAATACCGCCCTGGCCGGCAAAATTGCCGACACCACCGTCTGGCCGATCAATGCCGACGAGCCCAGAGCCCTGGACTACAACACCGAGTTCAAGACCCCGGAGCAGCAGGCCAGCTTCTACGCACCGGACGCTTACCGGGCCTCTGACCATGACCCTGTGATCGTTGCCCTGAATCTCGATACCAGAACCCCGGTAAACCGCGCCGACCTGAACGGCGATGGCCGCGTTAACGGCCGGGACCTGTCGCGCCTGGTGCTGGCGATACTGTTCGGCAAAGCCACGGCTCCGGCTTACGACATTGACGGTGACGGGCGCATTAGCCATCGCGACCTGATCGCCCTGATTCGCGTGCTGACCAGCCGCTAACCCCCACAACGGAGATAGAGTAATGATTCGACAAGGACTCTGGCTGGCAATCCCGCTGATTGCCCTGACCGGCTGTAACAGTGATAACGACGACGCGCCCGCACCGGAAACCGAGCGCCTTACCGTTAACATTCTGCATATCAACGACCACCACTCCCACCTTGAGGCGGGCTCACAATCGCTGGACGTTGCCGGTGAAGAAACCGAATTCAGCGCTGGCGGCTTCCCCCGGGTGATCGCCAAGATCAACGAACGAACCGCCGAACTGGACAACGTGCTGAAACTGCATGCCGGAGATGCCATGACCGGCACCCTGTACTTCACCTCCTTCGAGGGTGAGGCCGATGCCGAGCTGATGAACCTGGTGTGTTTTGATGCCTTTGCCCTGGGCAATCACGAGTTTGATCGCGGTGACGAAGGGCTGGTGAAGTTCCTCGACTACCTGGCGGCAGGCAGCTGTAACACGGCGGTTCTCGCGGCCAACGTCAAACCGGCCATCGGCACCCCATTGGCCCCGGTGGCCCAGGACGATTACATCCAGCCATACACCATCAAGAACATTGATGGCCAGCAGGTGGCCATCATCGGCATCGACATCGCCACCAAAACCCGCAACAGCTCAAGCCCGCTGGCAAGCACTGAGTTTCTGGACGAAACCGAAACCGCCCAGGCCATGATTGATGAGTTGAACGACCAAGGCATCGACAAGATCATCCTGCTGACCCACTACCAGTATGCCAACGATCTGGCACTGGCCGAGCGCCTGTCCGGAGTGGATGTCATTATCGGCGGAGATTCCCACACCCTGCTGGGTGACTTTGACGCCTACGGCCTGAGTGCCTCCGGCCCCTACCCCACCGAAGTGACCAATGCCGACGGTGACAAAGTGTGCGTGGCCCAGGCCTGGCAGTACTCACGTGTGTTGGGTGAACTGAGCGTGACCTGGGACGAAAATGGCACGGTTTCATCCTGCTCCGGCACCCCGCACCTGCTGCTGGGTACCCCCATCATTCGTGATGACGGTACCGAGGATGGCTACCAACCGGAAGGCGAGGAACTGGCAGCCATTCAGGCAGCCATCGAGGAGGACCCTCAGCTCAGCCTTGTCGTGGACGACCCAACCGGCGCTCAAACCCTGGCCACGTACACCAACCAGCTGGACAGCTTCCGCAATCAGGTCATCGGTACCGCATCCGAAGACCTGTGCCTGGCGCGTATCCCCGGCCGGCCTTACGGTGATAACACCTGCGCCAATGAAGACCCGAACCGGGGTGGTGACATTCCGAACCTGGTGGCTCAGGCCTTCCTGTTCCAGAGCAAGAATGCGGATGTGTCGATCCAGAACGCCGGCGGCGTTCGCACTGACATTCTGGCCGGCGATATCACCATTGGTGATGCCTACAACCTGCTGCCGTTTGCCAATACCCTCACCGATCTGACCATGACTGGTGAGGAAATCCGACAGGTGCTGAACGAAGCCGTAGACTATGCCCATGTTGAAGGCGGTTCCACGGGTGCCTATCCTTATGCGGCCGGTCTGCGCTGGACCGTCGACATGGCCAGGCCTGCTGGCGAACGCCTCTACGACATCGAAGTTCGCCCGCGGGGTGAAACCACCTGGCGCGCTCTGACCGACGCCGAAACCCTCAACGTCGTCACCAACAGCTTCACCGCGGCTGGCCGTGACGGGTACCTCACCTTCGGAACCGTCAGCGAGGATGGCCGTGCCAGGGATACCTTCCTGGACTATGCTCAATCCTTCGTCGATTACGTCAAGGAAGAGGTCACCCTCAGCAAACCTGCCCAAGGCGAGTACTCCACTCAGATGTACACGCCCGCGCCGTAATGAGCGGTGGCAGGAGCATCCGGCACCAGCGGATGCTCCTGCCCCTCCCGTCATAACCCTTGAAGAAACCGTCCGCTGGCGTCATTGTGAAACGCTGAATACCGTTGTTTCTTCACAGGTACGGGAACCCCATGTCCAGAACACCCGATTACTCCCTGCTCGAACTGGCCTCCGTGCGCGAGGGCGACTCCGTGGCGACCACACTGGCTAACAGCGTGCGCTACGCCCAGCATGCGGAGTCTCTTGGCTTCAAACGTTTCTGGCTGGCCGAGCACCACAACATGGAAGGGATTTCCAGTTCCGCCACCTCGGTATTGGTGGGGCACATCGCTGGTAAAACCGGGAGGATCCGGGTGGGCTCCGGCGGTGTCATGTTGCCGAACCATCCACCGCTGGTGATTGCCGAGCAATTCGGTACCCTGGAATGTCTCTATCCGGGCCGAATCGATCTCGGCCTTGGCCGCGCGCCGGGTACCGATCCGGTCACTGCCCGGGCACTGCGACGGGATGGCCTGGGCGCCGAGCAATTCCCGGAAGACGTAGCCCGTCTGCAGAACCTGCTGGGGCCGCTGCAACCGGGTCAGCCGGTGAAAGCCATTCCCGGTGCTGGCACCAATGTTCCTATCTGGCTGCTGGGCTCAAGCCTGTACAGCGCACAACTGGCGGCGATGCGGGGCCTCCCTTATGCCTTCGCCGGCCACTTCGCACCGCGGCTCTACCGGGAAGCCCTGAAGGTCTATCGAGAGAACTTCGAGCCCTCAGAGCAGCTGCGACAGCCCTACGCCATGCTGGCGATTCCCGCTATCCCCGCGACCTCAAAGGACGAAGCGCGGCATCTGGCCACCACCAGCTACCAGCGCATTCTGGCCCTGTTCCGCGGACAGCCGCTGTGGATGCGACCGCCGGTCGAATCCATGGACGGACTCTGGAATCCGGCCGAGGAGGCCGGCGTGCGGGACTTCCTGAAACTGCAGATCATGGGTAACAGTGAAGACCTGCGCCGGCAACTCGACGACCTGCTGACCGACATTCAGGTGGACGAACTGATGTTCACCATTGATATCCACGACCCGGACAAACGCCGGCAGGCCCTGGATATCCTGGCCGAAACCCGTTCCCCGCAAACCGACTCCGACGCAACCATCAACTAGGCAGAACCTGATCATGGCTCAACCGGCATTCCATGTTTTTCTCTCCCACGGTCTGGAAAGTGGCCCCGGCAGTACCAAGATCCAGGCCCTGAAAACGGTGGCTGAAACGTTTTCAGGCGTTTATGCCGAGGCGGTGGATCATCGCAGCACTAAAGACCCTGCCGAACGCCTGGAGCAGATGCGCCACGCCATGGCAGCTGCCGGTGCAAGGCCCGAACAGACCATCCTGGCAGGCTCGAGCATGGGCGGCTGGGTCTGCGCCCGGACCAGCGAACAGGCTCCGGTCAGGGGCTGTTTTATGCTGGCACCGGCACTGGCGCTACCGGATTATCCGGAGTCCAACCCGGTGATCGGCGCCCGCCACGCTCGCATTATCCACGGCTGGAACGACGATGTGGTACCGGTAATGCCGGTTCTGGAGCTGGCCCGGAGGCAGCAGATTGAAGCCCTGGTCCTACCCGACGGACATCGGCTCGAAAACAGTGTCCAGCGGGTGGCAGAGGAGTTCAGAAGGTTCCTGTTCCTGTGTGTTGAAAACCCGAATCCATCCTGAATTCATGCACTTGCAATTTGGCTTAATCGGCTATTTGCGTGCAGCTTATTTCCCCCGTTTCCTTGCGAAAACCGCTTTGATTTGCCAGTCTTTAATAATGTAACAATGGATTAACGTAAAATAACGAGCGGAGACAACCCGATGAGCAGCACAAGTAAATTCAGGAAACTGGCTGGTATTTCAGCGCTGGCATTTGCCGGCCTGACCGCGGCAAATGCCGTGAATGCCGCCAATTGGCGCTACGCCCATGAAGAATACGAAGGCGACGTTCAGGACGTATTCGCGTACAAGTTCAAGGAATACATTGAAGAGAATTCCGACCACACCCTGCAGATTTACCGTTTCGGTGAGCTGGGTGAGTCTGACGACATCATGGAACAAACCCAGGCCGGTATCCTGAACTTTGTAAACCAGTCTCCTGGCTTTACCGGCTCTCTGATCCCGGAAGCGCAGATCTTCTTTATCCCGTACCTCATGCCCACCGAAATGGATACCGTGATCGAGTTCTTCCGCGAGAGTGAGGCCATCAATGAGGACTTCCCGGAGCTGTATTCTGAAAAAGGTCTTGAGCTGCTGAAGATGTACCCGGAAGGGGAAATGGTAGTGACCGTTGATGAGCCGGTGACCTCTCCGGAAGACTTCAACAACAAGAAGATCCGGGTAATGACCAACCCGCTTCTGTCCGAGACCTACTCTGCGTTTGGTGCTACCCCAACCCCGCTGCCATGGGGTGAAGTATACGGTGCGTTGCAGACCAACATGATCCAGGGTCAGGAGAACCCGATTTTCTGGATTGAGTCAGGTGGTCTGTATGAGGTTTCCCCGAACCTGGTATTCACCGGCCACGGCTGGTTCACCACCGCCATGATGGCGAACCAGAACTTCTACGAAGGCCTGTCTGATGAGGACAAGAAGCTGGTTCAGGATGCCGCCGATTACGCCTTCGAGGAAATCATCGTGCACATTGATGGTCTGGCGGACGAGGCCCTGGAAAAGATCCAGTCCAACAGCGACGAAGTTACCGTGACCCGTCTGACTGACGAACAGATCGAAGCCTTCAAGGCCCGCGCACCACAGGTGGAAGAGAAGTTCATCGAAATGACCGGTGAGCGTGGTAAAGAGCTGCTGGAGCAGTTCAAGGAAGATCTGAAAGAAGTTCAGAGCGACTGAACCTCGCCAAACGGTTGCCCCCGCTCCGGCGGGTGGCAACCCAGCTTTAACCCCGCCCCGCCGGGGATTCTTCCCGCCGGGAGCGACATGTTCTGGAGCAGAATCCATGTCCGAGAATTCCCCGGAGATCGAAGACGATACCGGTCACTATGAGTCCGGCTTGCCCGGCTTTCTGGGCACGATTGACGTCTGGATTTCAAAAATTGAAGCCGTCATGCTCGCCGCTGGCGTGATTCTGATGGCGGTAAACACCTGCGCCAATGTTATTGCCCGTTTCGTGTTCAGCGAGGGCCTGTTTTTCTCCGGTGAAATCAACCGGATTCTGATCATTCTGATTACCTTTGCGGGCATTGGCTACGCCGCCCGGCACGGCCGCCACATCCGCATGTCCGCCATGTACGATGCCTTCCCGACCAAGGGCCGCAAGGTACTGATGATCATCATCGCCCTGTTTACCTCCGTGGTCATGTTTTTCCTGTGCTATCACTCCTTCGAGTATATCCAGACCCTGTACAGCCGAGGTCGGATTTTGCCAGCGCTTGGTTTTGAGATCTGGTGGATTTACATCTGGGCCCCTGTCGGTTTCGCCATTACCGGCATCCAGTACCTGCTGACCGCCATCAAGAACTTCACCACCAAAGACGTGTACCTGTCGACGGGTGTGGTGGATGGCTACGCCGATACTGAAACCGAAGTCTGAAGCAGCGTGAACCCATAGGTTAAGGAAAGACACACCATGGCAACTATTATGATGATCGTCATGATCGGGCTGCTGCTTCTGGGCTTCCCGATGATGATTCCGCTAACCACTGCTGCCGTCATCGGCTTCGTTATGATGTTCGATGGCTTCGGGCAGATGGGCACATTCATCCAGCAGATGATGGGTGGCATCCGGCCAGCGTCGTTGATTGCGGTACCCATGTTCATTCTGGCGGCCGATATCATGACCCGGGGCCAGTCTGCGGACCGCCTGATCAATATGGTCATGGCCTTTATCGGCCACATCAAAGGTGGCCTCGCCATCAGTACCGCCACCTCGTGCACCCTGTTCGGGGCGGTGTCTGGCTCAACCCAGGCCACCGTGGTTGCCGTAGGCTCACCGCTGCGCCCGAAAATGCTCAAAGCTGGCTACTCCGATCCGTTCACGCTGGCTCTGATTATCAACGCCAGTGATATCGCCTTCCTGATCCCTCCCAGCATCGGCATGATCATCTACGGGGTCATCTCGGAAACCTCCATTGCCGAGCTGTTCATTGCGGGTATCGGCCCGGGCATCCTGATTTTGTTCATGTTCTCGATCTACTGCCTGATCTACGCCTACAAGAACGATGTTCCGACGGAAGCCAAGGCCAGCTGGAAAGAACGGGCGATGTCAGTCAGGGATGCCTCCTGGCCCCTGATGTTCCCGGTGATCATTGTCGGCGGTATCTACGGCGGCATTTTCAGCCCCACAGAAGCAGCAGCAGTCTGCGTGCTCTACGCCTTCCTGCTGGAGTTTGTGGTCTTCCGGTCACTGAAACTGAACGACATTTACAAGATTGCCAAATCCACCGGGCTGATCACGGCTGTGGTGTTCATTCTGGTGGCCGTGGGTAATGGCTTCTCCTGGATCATTTCCTTTGCCCAGATTCCCCAGGCCATCCTGGAAGCGGTGGGCGTCAACGAGGCCGGGCCTGTGGGCGTGCTGATTGCCATCTGTGTGGCTTTCTTCATCGCCTGTATGTTCGTCGATCCCATCGTGGTTATCCTGGTGCTGACACCGATCTTTGCGCCGGCCATTCAGGCCACCGGGCTGGATCCGGTGCTTGTCGGTGTGCTGATTACCCTGCAGGTGGCCATCGGTTCTGCCACGCCACCCTTTGGCTGCGACATTTTCACCGCCATTGCCATCTTCAAACGGCCCTACATGGAAGTTATCCGGGGTACGCCTCCGTTCATTTTCATGCTGGTGGCGGCTGCCGGCCTGATCATCGCCTTCCCGGATATTGCCCTGTTCCTGCGTGACATCGCGTTCAGGGACTAGATCCACAGCCACTGATGAAAGGAGAACAACATGTTTAAACGGATTCTGGCCGCTGTGGATGGTTCCAAAACCTCACTCAAGGCTCTGGATAAAGCCATTGAACTGCAGAAACTGATCCCGGACGCCGAGATCTACATCCTCTGTGTTTACAAGCATCACAGCCTGTTTGAGGCGTCGCTGTCTATCGGACGGCCCGACGACATGGACATCCCGGACAAGGTGCTGTCTGAGTATGCCAAAGGCGTAGTGAACCACGCCAAGGAGCTGGCCAAGGAGCATGGCGCCACCAAGGTACGCGGTTTCGTCAAGGCCGGCCGGCCCTCGAAGGTGATTGTGAAATTTGCCCAAGACAAGGAAGCCGACCTGATTGTAGTGGGCACCAAGGGCACCAACAGCGACAAGGACGGCACCTTTCTGGGCAGCGTCTCGCACCGGGTTGCCTCCCAGGCCAAGTGCCCGGTGCTGGTGGTCTGAACCGGCGAACCCCTCCCCGCAATGCGGCCGGACAGCATATTCCTTGCTGTCCGGCAATCACGGATTTCCGCAGTCTGCTTGATTTTTCACCGTGCTAGACTGCCTCGCCTCGGATTACTTCTCATTCACAAATCACAAGGCGTCTAGCCATGACTGCAATTGTTGATTTTCTCAACTCGATCCTCTGGGGCTATGTCCTCGTCTATGGCCTGCTTGCCGTAGGTGTCTTCTTTACCATCCGTCTGGGCTTCCTTCAGTTCGTCAATTTCGGCGAAATGGTCCGCGCCATCCGTGGTTCCCGGGAAAGCGACGTACACGGGATTTCTCCGTTCCAGGCCCTGTGCACCAGCCTGGCTTCCCGGGTGGGTACCGGTAACCTTGCCGGGGTTGCGGTTGCCCTGTACCTGGGCGGTGCCGGTGCCATTTTCTGGATGTGGATGGTAGCCCTCGTCGGTATGGCCACCGGTTACGCTGAAAGCACTCTGGCCCAGCTGTACAAGGTTCGCGACGGCAAGGGCCAGTACCGGGGAGGCCCGGCGGTGTACATTGCCAAAGGCCTGAAAGCGCCCTGGGCTGCGGCCATTTTCGCGGTCTGCCTGATTATCTCCTTCGGCCTGGTTTTCAACGCCGTACAGGCCAACTCCATTGCCGATGCCATGCAGGGCGCCTTTGGTGTGCCCAAGCTGGGTGTCGGCGTGGTCATCGCGGCTTTTGCCGGCATTGTCATCTTTGGCGGTCTGCGCAAGATCGTTCGCTTCGCTGAGTTTGTCGTGCCGTTCATGGCCGGCGCCTACGTACTCCTGGCGCTGGGCGTGATGGCCATGAACATTACCGAAGTCCCGGGCATTCTGGCGCTGATCGTAAAAAGTGCCTTTGGCCTGGAAGAGGCCGCCGGCGGCGCGGCAGGCTCCATTACCGCTGCCATGCTGAATGGCATCAAACGCGGCCTGTTCTCCAACGAAGCCGGTATGGGCTCGGCACCCAACATTGCCGCGACCGCAACCCCGGCTCCGCATCATCCCTCTTCACAGGGTCTGGTTCAGGCATTCGGTGTCTTTATCGATACCATCATTGTCTGTACGGCGACGGCCGTGATGATCCTGTTGGCTGGCGTTCTGGAGCCGGGTTCCGGCGTGACCGGCACCCAGTTGACCCAACAGGCCATGGAAGTACACCTGGGTGAGTTCGGGGGCTACTTTATCGCCATCGCGATTCTGTTCTTCGCCTTCACCTCCATTGTCGCCAATTACACCTACGCCGAGAACGCTTTGATCTACCTGCGCGGCGGCAACACTCTGGGCTTGACCCTGTTGCGGCTCGCTGCGCTGGGCATGGTGATCTGGGGTGGCTACGAAGCGGTGGTCACGGTATTCAATGCGGCGGACGCATCCATGGGGCTGATGGCCACCATCAACCTGATTGCTATCGTTCTGTTGTCCGGCACGGTTGTGAAGCTGACCAAAGATTACCTGGCTCAGCGCAAGGAAGGCCTGGTGCCGCACTTCAAGTCCAAGGACTATCCTGAGCTGCACGAAAAAATCGACAGCAATATCTGGCATTGATGTCAGAGCGAGGCCGCAACTACTCGGTTGCGGCCCGTTTCCTTGGCCTGGTACAGAGCCTGGTCGGCGGCCCGGAACAGCTCGTCGAACTCCGGACAATTCTCCCGCCAGCAAGCAATGCCTGCTGAAATGGTCAGGCTCCCCAGGTTTTCACCCCGATGTTCCACTGGCTCGGCTGAGATGGCCGCCCGCAGTTGCTCGGCCCTTTGCCGGGCCTCATCAAGGGACGCCCCGGGCATCAGCACCGAAAACTCCTCACCACCATAACGGCAAACGGTATCACTGCCGCGAAAACAGGTAGCGAGCACGTCACCGACCATTCTCAGCGCCTGATCACCGGCCTCGTGGCCATGACAGTCGTTGAAAAGTTTGAAGTGATCAATATCGAAAATCAGCAGGCATAGCGGCCGATCAGAACGAGCCGAGACTTCCCGCTCATGGCGAAAGAGCTCATCAAAGTAGCGACGATTTTTCAGTCCGGTCAGGCTGTCCTCATAGGAGAATCGTTGCAATTCAGCCCTCAAGGCCAGCCCAGACAGGGTAATGCCAATTTTCTCAACCGACTGGTATACCCAGGAAATCACCCTTGCGATGCCATAGTCTTTCACCACTGGCGGCAGGTCCGGGCGCTCCAGCATCAACACCCCTTCAGGCCGATTGCCGGAGCGGGCAGACTCTATCCGCAGGAAAAAGCACATCTGAGCCGGTAAATCGTAACTGCGTACCGGGAGTACGGTTTCGGTCAGGACGGACAGGTTCGCCCCCAGTGACGCCGGGAACACATCCTCCGGGGTACCGCCCCAGTGAACCACTCGGTCGTACTGCCCATCGATGCCTCTTCGATAGAAACAACCGGTCATGGGCAGGTAGAGCTCCGGCATGGCTCTTAACAGGGGCTCGAACGCTTCCTCAATGCCGGCGCAATCCTGCAGAGCCGCAATCACATCCGCCAGTTTCTGGCTTTTCTTGCTTTCCAGTGCCAACAAGCGGGCCCTGGCGACTTCTCTTTCTGCCAGCGACTCAGCGCGGGCGGTGCGCTCCCGAACCTTCTGTTCCAGCCGGACGTTCAGTTGCTGGAGCTCTTTCTGGGTCTTGCCGTAGTGCCAGACCGAAATACTGACCACCGCCAGCGAGAAACCCAGCGCTCCCCAGCTCACCGGCACCCGGCCCCAGGGCAGGAACCCGTGAGCAACGGCCATATCAACAATCAGCAGCACCGCCAGCCCACCACAAGCCACCACCAGCACCTGCTGCTCCCCGAACAGCACACGAAAGCGTGGCAACACAGCGCCAGCCATCACCACCAGCGAGACCAGAAGCAACACATCAAACACCGGGAAGGTCGAAGAAAGGTCGACCGCGCCGACCAACGCCAGGGCCAGGGCGCTCACCGCCAATCGAAGATGAATCCACACCAGCCAGCTGATCAGCACCGGACGTGCAGCGCCTAGCCATTGCCGCAACAACAAGGCCAACGCCATAGGAATCAGGTAGTAAGAGCCGGCCGCGAGGTAGTCCCACAACAAAGGTTTGTAAGCAATCAACAAGCTCGCCTGGCTCTCAGCCAACAGCATCACCGAGGTCAGGAATGAAAACAGAGCAATGCTGGCGAAACTGCGCTGGCCCCTTTGGATTACGGCGAACACCAGAGCCAGAAAAGCTATCAGAGCCGACAATGCCGAGACTACCAGTTCCTCAGCAGATCCCCCGAGGAGGTATACCGTCAGATCGGCATGATCGGTAATCCCGACCTCCCCCCATAACCCTATGTCGGTGTAATTCGAGAATATCCGGAAATAGAGCGTCTCTCCCTGATAATCCTCGGGTAGCCGTATTTCATGCCAGGGCCATCCCTCAAAACGGCCCCTTCCCTCTTGGTCAAAGGTGCCATATTGATAGAGCAATTCACCCCGAAACCAGGCCTGCACAATGATGTCGACGCTATAAACATAAAGGACAGGCTGGTACCAGCTACCTTCCGGCAATTGCACCCTGAACCAGGCATGCTCACGACCATCGCGGCCAGGAGGGTTCGATGGAAAACCAATGTCGTGCCAGTGTTGTGGAGAGTCTTCAAGGATCCACAATGGCGTGCCATCAGGCAAAAACGGGGAATCACCCCAGCGATACTGCCATCCCTCATCCACCGGCTGGATAGCGGCAAATCCAGGCTGGGACAGACAGACCCCGAGGGCGATGATCACCAGCAGAAATCTGATGCGACAAGTGGACGCGTGCAAAGCAGAACCCGCTTTCAGGAGTGATCGTTCCAGTATAAACCGTAAACGCCAGATACAGAACTTTCTCAACTTTTTTGTCGGAGGGTAAACAGCGCAAGCAACGCAGACACCAGCATCAGAAACAGCGCCACCGCGTTCAACACCGGCGTTGAGCCTTCCCGCAGACGATTGAACAGGGCCACGGTGAGCGGGGTATCACTACCGGTGAGCATGACCGTGGTATTGAAGTTCTCGAAGGACATCAAAAACGCCATCGCCGCGGCACCGAGGATGGAGGGAAGCAGCCACGGCAGAGTAACCGTGAACCACGCCACAAGCGGCGTGGCCCCCAGATTCAGGGCGGCCTCTTCCAGCTGTCGGTCAAATTTGCGCAGCCGGGCGGCAATCACCAGAGTAGCCAGAGTGGTAATGAAGGTAACCTGCCCCATCACCACCAGTGTCAGCCCCGGCCGGAACAGGTCCAGCTCGATACCCCACAAGCGGGAGACATCGTTGGCCATGCCACTGTAGAACACCAGAATGGATACCCCGAGAATCACGCCCGGAATCACCAGCGGCAGCAGCATCAACAGGTACAGCAGCTCCTTGCCGCGAAACTCCACCCGCTCGAACAATACTGCATTCACGCAGCCAAGCCCCACACTGACCAGCGTCACCCAGAACGCAATTTTGGTACTGACCCAGAGCGCACTGAGCAATCCGTCGTCGTGAAACAGCCCGGTACGCCCGTCGGTGCCGTCGGCCAGATACCAGTCCAGGGTAAAACCCTGCCACGGTAATGACGGGAACGGCGAGTCGTTGAATGCGAACACGGCCGTCACCAGCAAAGGCAACGCCAGGTACAGGAAAAAGGCCAACAGATAGCTCAGGTAAAGGGCATCAAACAACCGGGACCGAGGTACAGAGCGGATCATGACATCACCCCATAACCTTGCGCAGGGATTGCCCGGTCAGCTTCAGGCCCAGCCAGACCAGCAGCGACGACAATACCAGTAGCAAGACCCCCAAAGCCGCACCCTGCTCCCAGTTAAACCGGGTGATGAACTGGGTGAAAATCTGCTGGGTAAACCAGGCACTGTCTTTGCCCCCCATCAGAATCGGCGTGAGGTAACTGCCCAGGGTGAGCATGAACACCACAATACAGCCGGAGACAATGCCGGGCATGGCCCAGGGAATCACCACCTCCCGCAGCACGGTACCGTGGCCGCCGCCCAGATCATAGCCGGCCTCAACCAGGTTCTCGTCCATGCCATCGAGCGTGGTCACCAGCGGCACCACCATAAACAGCAGGCCGTTGTAGACCAGGCCGATGATCACCGCGACATCGTTGTAGAGCATCTCCACCGGGCCATCCACCCAGCCCAGCGCCTGCAGCCAGGAACTGAACAGGCCGCTCTCCCGCAACAGGATCATCCAGCCGTAAGTACGCACCAACTCGCTGGCCCAGAACGGGATCAGGCAAGCCAGGAACAGAATACCCTTGCTCCTCCCACGGGCCAGGCGGGCAATGTACCAGGCAATGGGAAAGGCAATCAGCAGGGTGAGGAAGGTGGTGAACAGGGACATGACCCCGGTACGCACGAAGGTACGCCAGTAGTAGGATTCACTGAAGAAATTCTGGTACTGCTCCAGCCCCCAGGCCAGGGTATCCCAGCTTTCCCGCACCTGGAACGACACCCGCAACATCTGCAGATGGGGCACCAGCACCAATAGCACTATCCAGAGCAGGAAAGGCGCCAGCAACAGCCACAGCGAGAAACGGCTAACCGAGCTATTCACTGGGGCGAAGCTCCAAATACCCGGGCCAGGTCCGGATCCCACGACAGCTCAAGATGGCCGTCCGGCGTCAGCGCCGGCGCCGTGCCGTCCTGGGGGAGTCGAGCGAATAGTGCCTGGCCATTGCTTTCGGCTTCAACCCGGCTGTTGGCGCCATCAAACAGCGTGGTCCGGACTCGGGTCTGCAGTGAGGAGGAACCCCCGCCCGCAGCCGTTTGCGAAAACGACAATGATTCCGGCCGAATATACAGTTCTGCCTGGGCACCGGGTGCCAGGCCCGCCGACGCAACCCGACCGCGTACCACCGCACCATCGCTCAGACGAACAGCCGCCACATCATCGGCCACGGACACCACCGTCCCCGCCAGGCGATTGTTGTCGCCGACAAACCCCGCGACAAAAGGCGTTGCCGGCTGCCGGTAAAGCTCCTCCGGCGGCGCCACCTGCTCGAAGCGGCCATTTTTCATCACCGCCACCTGATCTGACATCACCATGGCTTCGGACTGGTCATGGGTGATGTACACAAAGGTGGTACCAAATTGCTTTTGCAGGTGCTTGAGCTCGATCTTCATCTGCTCCCGCAGTTTCAGATCCAGGGCCCCGAGAGGCTCATCCAGCAACAACAAGGTGGGTTCGAGCACCAGGCAGCGGGCCAGGGCCACGCGCTGGCGCTGGCCACCCGACAATTCCTGGGGATCGCGATTTTCCAGTTCCGGCAGCCCCACCTGTTCCAGCACCCGTGCAATCCGCTTGCGGCGCTCGGCCGCCGGCACCTTCTTGCGCTTCAGGCCATAGCCAATGTTGTCACCGACGGACATGGTGGGGAACAGCGCCAGGTGCTGAAACACCATGTTCACCGGGCGCTTGTTGGGGGGCACCTCATTCATACGCTGGCCGCGGATGAAGATATCCCCTTCATCCGGCTTGTCGAAGCCCGCCAGCAGCCGCAGCAGGGTGGTCTTGCCGCAACCCGACGGCCCCAGAATGGAGAAGAAGGTACCCGCGGGAACATCCAGCGACACATGGTCCACCGCCGCGTTGTTTCCAAAGCGGCGGACCAGTCCGCTGCAGGACAGGTCAGACTCTGTTGCCATAAGGATCAGTTCGCTGCCTGGACGCGATCCAGCACCTGCCCTTCCATGGCTTCCAGCCCCGGTGGTACTGGCGGATACCATTTGATGTTGTTGATGGCTTCTTCATCGAAGCTCAGGCGATAGGCATCCCGCAGCTCAGCGTTCACAAACTCATCGGCGCCTTTGGAGGCCGTGAAGTTGCCGGAGGCATTGGTGATTTTGGCCGCAATTTCCGGCTGCATCACGAAGTTTATCCACTTGTAGGCGGCTTCTTCGTTCTCGCTGCGGCGTGGGATGGCAAAGGTATCAATCCAGCCCAGGGCTCCGGATTCCGGCGCCACAAAGCGGATGTCCGGGTTCTCCGCATTCAGCTTCCAGCCGCCGGCATCCCAGGCCATGGCAGCGGTCACTTCTCCGGTACGAAGCAGCGACAGCAGTTGGTCGCCACCGGTCCAGTAGGTTTTCACGTTGTCTTTGCAGTCGATCAGTTTGTCTTCCACTTTCGCCATGATGGACTGGTACTCGTCCCGGTCTTCATAGGCCGCAAACGGATCCATGCCCATGGCGAAGGCAAAGCCGATCAGCGTCGGCCGCTTCAGGCGGTAACTCACTTTGCCAGCCACTGCCGGGTCACACAGATCGGTGTAATCGGTAACGGTGTCCGCGACGGAACTGTGCACAATCAGGCCACTGGTACCCCAGACCGAGGGCACACCGTAGGATTGACCATCCAGAGCCGTCGACTCCTGAGTCGCATTCACCATCGACGCCTGCAACTGGCCGGTATTGATGCGGCTGTAATCAATGGGCTTGTAGATGTTGAACTGGCGCTGTACACCCACGATGCGATCCTGGCTCGGCTGGGCCAGATCAAAGCCAGCGCCACCGGTGGCCCGAAGCTTGGAGATCATGTCTTCGTTGTTGGACAAGGTGATCTTTACATCAATTCCGGTTTCTTCCTCGAACTGGGCGACCACCTCATCCGGGGCGTAGCCACCCCAGGTAATCAGGCGAAGTTCTTCCGCCAGCAGGTTGCCGGAAGCTGTGGTTGCGGCCAGCAGGGTGGCCAGTGCTGATATCCGTGTCTTGCGCAGTGCCATGGTGGTTCATTCCCCTGAAACGGTGTTATGCGAACTCGCTAAGGTTTTGTTATCAGGAAGTTATAGACCATGTATTTCAGTTTTGTGAAACCTGGACAATAAAAAACGGAGGCCGAAGCCTCCGTTTTCCAGGTTCATGATGCTCTTCCGGTTACTGACCGGACTTCAACATTTCCCAGTATTTGGCATACACCTGCAGCGCCTCGTCGCCAATGTCGGTCTGGAACTCGGCATTGATCATGTCGGTGGCGTTGGGGTAGCTGGCCCGGTCGTTCGCAACGGCGTCATCCAGCAGATCCCGGGCCGCCAGGTTGGGTGTGGCGTAGCCGATCTCTTCGCTGATCAGGGCCGAGATTTCCGGCTGCAGCACAAAGCTGATGAACTGGTGAGCGGCTTCCGGGTTCTTGGCGTTCTTGGGAATCACGAAGCTGTCCAGCCAGGCGATGATGCCTTCTTCCGGATACACGTATTCCAGGGAATCCAGAGTATCGCGGCCCATGACGGCTTCGCCGTTCCAGATCATGCCCACGTCGGTTTCACCTTCCAGGTACGGCATGCGGGGGGCATCCGAGTTAAAGGTACGCACAGACGGCATCAGCTCGGTCAGCTTCTCATAGGCTTCCTCGATTTCCTGAGGGTCAGTACTGTTACCGGAGTAACCCAGAACCCGCAGTCCCACGTGAAAGACTTCACGCATGTCGTTGGTCAGCATGACCCGGCCTTCAAAGCGCTCATCCCACAGATCAGCCCAGGCGGTAACTTCGCCTTCCACATCCGCGGTATCAACGGCCAGGCCGGTGGTGCCCCACAAGTAGGGCACGCTGTACTGGTTTTCCGGGTCGATATCCAGGTTCACCAGTTCCGGATCCAGGTTGTCGAAACCTTCAATCTTGCTGCGATCGATGGGCATTAGCAGGTCTTCCTGCCGCATCTTGCTCACGTAGTAGGTGGAGGGCACGGCCAGGTCGTAGGCGGCGCTCTCATCCAGCAGTTTCAGCCGGGCATACATGGCTTCGTTGCTGTCGTAGGTGGTGTAGACCACCTGGATACCGGTTTCCTCAGTAAAGCGATCCAGAACTTCCTGGGGCATGTACTCAGACCAGTTGTACAGGTTCAGAACCTTGGGCTCTTCAGAACCACTGCAGCCAGTCAGGCCCACCGCCAGCAGGCCGGCCAGTGCCAGTTTCTTCATCGTTTGCTCCTTAACAGTATCCATTGAGACAAGATCAACATGACCAGTGAGAATACCAGTAGCAGGGTGCCAAGGGCATTCACTTCGGGCTTCAGGCCCACCCGCACCATCGAATAGATGCGCAATGGCAGAATTTCATAACTCGGGCCACTGACAAACGTACTGACCACCACGTCGTCCAGTGACAGTGTAAACCCCAGCAGCCAGCCCGCCAGCAGGGCCGGCATGATCACCGGAATCAGTACCGTGCGGGTCATGGTGAAATCGTTGGCGCCCAGATCCCGGGCCGCCTCCGGCAGGCGTTCGTCAAACCCGCTGAGCCGGGCCATCACGGTGATGACCACAAACGGCAGGCAGAAGGTAACGTGGGCCAGCAACAGGGATACATACCCCAGCTGCAGCCCCACCAGCAGAAACAGCGCCAGCAGCGAAATCGCCAGGACAATTTCCGGCGACATCATCACCACAAACAGCATGCCATTGAGTACTTTCTTGCCCCGGAACCGGTATCGGTGCAGTGCCAGTGCGGTGAGCGCGCCGATCAACGTCGACACAGTGGCCGCGGAGAGCGCCAGCCAGAGGGAATTCCACATGGCCTGCACCATGGCCCGGTTGTTCAACAGGGCTTCGTACCAGCGCAGGCTCAGGCCACCCCATTCGTAACCGGTGCGGGAATCGTTGAAGGAGAACACCACGAGTACCACGATAGGCACGTACAGCAGCAGATACACCAGCGTCAGGTAGGTGCGGGGCAGCCAGCGATTCATACACCGTCCTCCCCGATCCGCCGTTTACTCAGGCGGTGGGCGAACATCAGGAACGCCATGGCCAGGGTCAGCAGGATGCTGGCAGCGGCACCAAAGGGCCAGTTGCGGGCATCCAGAAACTGGTTCTTGATGACGTTACCCACCAGCAGGTTGCGGGAACCGCCCAGAATATCAGGCACAAAGAACAACCCCATGGCCGGCAACAGCACCAGCATGATGCCCGCCAGCACCCCCGGCAGGGTCAGCGGCACGATCACATGGATAAACGTGGACAGGCGCCCCGCGCCCAGATCGTGCGACGCCCTCAGGTAGTCTTCCCGCAGGTCTTCAAACACGGAGTAGAGCGGCAGGATCATGAACGGCAACAACAGATACACCAGCCCGATAATCACCGCCCCCTCGGTATACAGCAGTTGCATGGGCTCATCGATCACACCAAGCGACATCAAACCATTGTTGAGCAGGCCGTTGGTGGCCAGGATCAACTTCAGGGCGTAGGTTCGCACCAGGGAATTGGTCCAGAACGGCACGATAAGCAGGAAGATCAGCAGCACCTGATTGCGTTTGCCGACCTTGGACAACGCCCACGCAAACGGGTAGCCGATCAGCAGACACACCAGCGTCGTCATGGCCGCCATATACAGGGAGTGCAGGAACACTTCCAGGTACAGAGGATTGAGCAGTTGCCGGTAGGCATCCACGGTCAGCGGCAGCGAAATGAAGGAGCCCGGGTCCCGGGTCATTACACTGGCACCGACCACCAGCAGGTTGGGGGTCAGCACCAGAAACAGCAACCAGCCCCAGACCAGCACCAGCACCGCCGTACGGAACGGCTGCTGTGTCAGGCTACGCATCGGTGCCTTCTTCCTCTGGCAGAGCTTCCGGCTCAGTGGGTAACAGCCATTCCCAGCCATCAACCCAGCTCACTTTGACCGGCTCGCCAAGGCGATAGTCGAAGGTAGGGTCGTCTTCGTCGAAGAATTCCGACGCCAGCACCTCGGTGCCATCCTCAAGATGAATCACCGAATCCAGGGTACTGCCCTTGTAGTTACGTTCAACGATCTTGCCAGCCACACCATCCTCATCGTCCGGCGCCAGTACACGGATATCCTCGGGGCGCAACAGCACATGCAGGGACTGGCCACCGGAGACCGGGAAATCCGGCTTGCGGAAGGTACGCTTCAGGCCGAACACATCCACGGTGATAGTGTCGTCGCCGTTGGCTTTGTCCACCCGGCCCGGGAAGAAGTTAGTTTCACCGACAAAACGGGCGGTAAACAGGTTAGCCGGGCGCTCGTAGACTTCCCGCGGCGTCCCCAGTTGCTGGATCAGGCCGTCTTTCAACACCACCACCCGGTCGGACATGGACAGGGCTTCTTCCTGATCATGGGTGACAAACACAAAGGTGATACCCAGCTCCCGCTGCAGGCGTTTGAGCTCAACCTGCATGGTGCGGCGCAATTTGTAATCCAGCGCCGACAACGGCTCATCCAGCAACAGTACCTTCGGGCGCTTGACCACCGCACGGGCAATGGCCACCCGTTGCTGCTGGCCGCCAGACAACTGATGCGGCTTGCGCCGGGCGAAGTCCTCGAGCTGGACCATGGCCAGGGCATCCTCGACCCGCTCCCGGATTTCCTGCTTCGGCCGCTTTTCCATTTTCAGGCCATAGGCCACGTTGTCGAAGACCGACATATGAGGAAACAGCGCGTAGTTCTGGAATACCGTGTTCAGCGGGCGGTGCTCCGGCGGGGTGTGAGTCAGGTCCTGATCGCCCAGCGCGATGGTGCCGTCATCCGGATGCTCGAAACCCGCCATCATCCGCAACAAGGTGGTCTTGCCGCAACCGGAGGGCCCCAGGAGGGTAATGAACTCGCCGTCAAAAATGTCCAGATCCAGTGAATCCAGCACTTTTTTGCCGTCGAACTGTTTGGTGAGATTGCTCAGAGATAGCAGTGTCTGTTTCATCGGCCCTGCCCAAAGTTTGAGCGGCGTATTTTTCCAGAAACAGACGCAAACAAAAAGGGGCGTGCGGATATTCCCTGACCACGCCCCTCCTGTTTTCCAGCCCTGTCAGGCCCGATTGTCACGCAGCGGTTTTACTGCTCCGCGACACTGTTCAGATACGCCTTGTCCGAAATGTTAGTCCAGGGGCGCACCTGCTTGAGGTATTCACGCTGTGAGGTGATGATTTCATTCGCCAGTTCGTCTTTCTCGGCAAATTCATCCAACAGGCGATTGGTGGTTTCTCGAAGGGCGGTAATAACCTCCGGAGGAAACACCTTGTGAGTCACATCCGGGTATTCCTGCTTCATCTTCTCCCAGGCCACACCGCTTTCGTGGGTGCTCTGGATATACATGTCATACGCTGCGGTACGCATGGAGACCCGCAGGATAGCCTGCAGATCAGCCGGCAGCTTATCCCAGGTTTTCTTGTTGATCAGGAACTGCACTTCGGCATTGGGCTCCTGCCAGCCGGAGTAGTAATACTTGGCAATCTGGTGAAAGCCCATCTGCAGATCCAGCGCTGGGCCAACCCATTCAACGGCATCGATGGTGTTGCGCTCAAGCGCGGTATACAGCTCGCCCGGCGGCAGGTTGGTGACCGCCACGCCCACTTCCGACATAACCTCGCCGGCAAAGCCGGGGGTGCGCATTTTCAGGCCTTTCAGGTCCTCCAGAGACTTGATCTCTTTCCGGAACCAGCCACCCATCTGATTGGCCGTGTTGCCACCCGGGAAGGACAGCAGCCCGAAGGGTTCATATACCTTCTGCATCAGCTCCATGCCGTCGTCATGGTAGAACCAGGCATACATCTCCGGCGCAATCATGCCGAAGGGTATGGTGGTGAAGTACATGGCGTTGGGAATGGTGCCCTTGTAGTAATAAGAGGCGGTGTGGCCCATGTCGTACTGGCCGTTACGGACCAGATCGAAAATACCGAAAGGGGCCTTGTGCTTGTTGGAGGAATCAATCCGGATCTTCAGCCGACCGCCGGACATTTCCTCGGCCATGGCCGCCATGTTTCGGGGCGCATCCCCCAGCAGGCCGGAATTTGGCCCCCAGGTTTCCGCGAGACGCAGGGTAAAGGTTTCTTCAGAGACCGCGAAAGGGCTGGCCAGCAGGCCAAGAGTGCTGACCGCCGCCAGCAGGGTTTTACGCAGGGACATAGTGTTGGCTTCCATTGTTATCAGTTTTTGATTCAAATATGCCTGAATGATCCATCATAACGACGAAAGCCGACCGCGCCAATGTGGCGGGCCGGCTTTCTTATGAGGGTAATCAGACCTTGAACTGGCCAACCAGCTCGCGCAGATTCTCTCCCAACCGGGCCAGTTCGTGGCTGGCCTCATTGGTCTGGGTCACGCCGGTGTCGCTGCGCTGGGCCGCGTCGACAATCCGCACCACGTTCTGGTTGATCTCTTCCGCCACCTGGCTCTGCTGTTCAGCGGCGGTCGCAATCTGAGTCACCTGATCGTGGATCTGGGTCACTGACGTCACGATGGTGTTCAGTGCACTGGTGGCATGATTGATGCGTTCAACCGTCGCCTCCGAGCTCTTGCGGGAGTTGTTCATACGTTCCACCGAAGCCTTGGACTCCGCCACAAAGCCATCAATCATTTCCCGGATCTGATCAGCCGATTCCGCTGACCGCTTGGCCAACTGCCGCACTTCGTCGGCAACCACCGAGAAACCGCGACCGTGCTCGCCGGCCCGGGCTGCCTCAATGGCAGCGTTCAGGGCCAGCAGGTTGGTCTGCTCAGTAACCGCGTGAATCACATCCAGCACCTGCTGAATATCGTTCGACTTCTCGGCCAGGGCATTGATGCTGCGAGCGGTGTCTTCCATTTCCTGGGACAGCTGATTGACCGCCCCCTGAGCGCTATTAATGGTCTCGCCACCCTCTTTGGCCATGCGGTCCGCATCGGAAGCTGCGCCTTCCACCTCATTGGCATTGCCGGAGATTTGCTGAATCGTTGCCGCCATTTCGTTGATGGCCGAAGCAATCTGGTCGGTTTCCGAACCCTGCTCCTGAACCGACTGGCGGGTTTCATTCGCCACCCGGCTGAGTTCTTCAGCCGCCGAAGCCACCTGGTCGGTGGTAGAGCCGACCTCACGGATGGTGTCCTGAATCTTGATGACGAAGTGGTTGAAGCGGCGGCCCAGAACGGCCAGCTCATCTTTACCATCTTCCGGCAGGCGCTGGCGCAGGTCGCCCTCACCGTCGGCAATCTCCCGCATCATGTCGCTGACCTTGTTCAGCGGCGCAGTCACGGTGCGGCCAATGACCAACCCGATTACCAACGAAATCACCACCACCACAATGGTCAGCAGTAAAATGAAGCCCATAGCAGACGTCATGGTTGCATCGATTTCTTGCCGGGCAGCGGCCACCGCTCTCTGAACATCGGTTACATACACGCCGGAACCTATCATCCAGTCCCAGCCCGGAATGATGGTGGAGTAGGAGACTTTCGGTTCCACCTGGCCGGTAGCAGGGTTCGCCCACTCATAAGGCATGAAGCCATCATCACCTGTCGCATCGAACAACCCGCGAACCAGCTTTTGGGTGTTCGGATTGGTAGTCGGCCCTTCCTTGGAGGGATCCGGTGCATAGGCGAGATTGAACAGGCTGCGATCATAGGCGAAGACATAGTTGTTCTGACCGAACTTGATTGACCGCAACCGCTCTCGCGCCTCTTCCTGCGCCTCCTGCTCCGTAAAACCTGGAGTGGACTTGGCCTCAAGCACCACGGATTTCGCGGTTTCAACCAGGTTTTTCAAACCTTCCTTGCGCGCTTCCAACAGTTCCTGCTCGAGGCGTTCCAACTCTGCCTCTCCATTGGCCCGGATCTGGTTCGCCGTAATCCATGCAATTGTTCCAGCCGTAATCAGTACAGGCACCAACACTCCAATCAGAAGCCGTGTTCTGATGGTCAGGTTGCTCATGAAGGTCATGGTCTTCGCTCCGGGGTCATCTCTTGTAATCCTTTGATTATGCACAAACGCAGCCCGCACTCCGTTGCAGTTTGTTAAAAGCTGTATACCAAACGCAGGTCCGGAACAGGTTTTTGTGTAAACAAGCCCGTCATATCAGGGTCATACGTCTAAATACTTATCGGCCGTCATGTAAACGACTTGAGGCTGTGTCAGACTAAGGTCTGAATATTCAGCTCATGAGCAAGCATGCATGAAACGGCTTTTTCTTATCCGCCACGCCAAATCGAGCTGGAACGACGACAACCTCTGCGATCAGGAACGCCCGCTGAATGACAGAGGCCAAAGCCAGCTTGCGCCGCTCGCGCGGGCACTGAGATGCCTGGGCGCGCTGTCTGGCGCCGTTTATGCAAGTCCCGCTGTGCGAGCCCAGCAAACGCTGGCAGGCGCACTCAGCGTCGACGCCCAGCCGGCCCAAGTCGTCACCGAAAACGAGCTTTACACCTTCGACTTCCGGCGTCTATTACGCTGGCTGCAGAATCTGGATAACAACCAGAACCGCATTACCCTTATTGGCCACAACCCGGCATTACTCGAACTGGCCGCCTTTC
This sequence comes from Marinobacter sp. EVN1, assembly GCF_000475375.1. Lineage (NCBI taxonomy): Bacteria > Pseudomonadati > Pseudomonadota > Gammaproteobacteria > Pseudomonadales > Marinobacteraceae > Marinobacter > Marinobacter sp. EVN1. The sequence continues at coordinate 1,175 of NZ_AXCB01000018.1, read as the reverse complement.
TGGCGCCTCAGGCTCCGTTCGAATTGCCAACCGCCAGTATCCTTGAGATCCGGCTGCCGGTAAGGCACTGGAAGAAAGTGGACAAAAACAAGGGTGCACTGGAAACCTTCCTGACGCCTCGTGATTTCAGTTACAACGAATTCCGGCGCAAGAACCGAAAAGCCAGTCCCGGCGCCACTGAACTGGACCAGAACACACTCCCGGAGGTTTTGCAGCAGCTGACCAATCAGTTGGAACTGCTGACCCCGGGGGTCATTCTGGGGCTGGATGACGAATTTCTGCACCAGTACCGCATTGCCCTTCGCCGCAGCCGGGCCATTGCCGAACCCCTGGCCGAGATTACCGGCGATCGCCAACTACAGGAGCATATCCGAGAACTGAAGCGACATGCCCGGGCCACCAGCGCCCTGCGGGATCTGCACGTATTTCTTCAGGATATCCCCGAGCTGTGCCACGACAACCCACAACTCTGCACCACGCTGACCGACTGGGCGCGGCTCAGGGCATCTAAAGCACAGCGCAAACTGGCCAAACGCCTTGGCCAGAAACGCTACCAGCAAAGCCTGTCGCGCTGGCAAGACTACATTGAGTCCAAATCTTTTCATAAGCTGGCTGCAAACCTGCGGAAAAAAGACATCCAGGCCGCGACAAACCGGCGCCTGAAGCAGTTCAACCGAAAAACCGCAGAACTGCTGCACACCGCTCCGGATGAAGCCCTGCACCAGCTGCGCAAGAACCTCAAGCGTATCCGCTATCTTCTGGAACTGGATGCCCGGTACAGCAAGCCATTCCGGAAAGAGCTACGCCAGCGACAGGATCTGTACGGCCGTTTCCAGGATCTGCATGTCCAGATCGAGCTGACCCGGCGATTCCTCGCCGACCATCCGGAGTGCGACGGGGTGTCACTGACTGGCAAACTTGAGCAAGAGAAAGCCAATACCCGCAGGCAAATACTGGCTATGGGAGGGCTGAACGTCTGAGGCCTAGTGTCCCGTCTGGCTAATTCCTTAATCTACTGCTTGCCTCTGAGGACTCTGAAAAACCGAAGAACGTCGTTCTGCTGGCTCGATTTGGAACCACCAAACCTTCACCAGCACGCCTAGCTCTTCGGTTTTTCAGAAGCTCAGTAGGTTAAGGAATTAGCCAGACGGGACACTAGTGTCCCTTAACAAAAG